>CALESU010000248.1 GCA_937914905.1 uncultured bacterium | reverse complement strand
AAATGGATTCGACTGCGTCTTATTACACTCAAACACCAAGTGGTTTGGGTCCTCTTGACGTGCTTTACCTGTTTCAAAATACCATCCAGGCTGCACGCTCATGATATATGTGATGACCGGACAAACTGCAACGGGAAAAACAGCTCGAGCCCTAGAGCTTGCTCAGATATATAATGGAGAACTTATCAATGCGGATTCTCGACAAGTTTATACGGGACTCGATATTGTAACCGGGAAAGACCTCGATCTCACAACTCACACATTCACATCAGTTCAAAAATCCGAACAATTTGATATTGGATACTACGAAACCACATCTTCGATGCGTATCTGGTTATACGATGTACTTTCCCCCAAAAATCCATTTTCCGCGTTTGACTTTGTGCGCCTTGCAAAAACAGTTATTAGTGACATTCGATCACGAGGAAAAACTCCGATCATTGTGGGAGGAACCTATTTTTACATTTCTCAATTATTGTATGGAGCATCAAGTGCGGGGGAACCCAATTGGGAGATAAGAAAAGAATTGTCTACCAAGTCTATAGAGGAACTCCAAGAAATCCTGTCACTTCTTGATACAAATCTATTTCAGAGTTTGAATCAGAGCGAACGAAGAAATCCACAGCGTTTAATCCGCAAAATTGAGATCATAAAAACACAAGGGGCTATTTGTTCCACCTCTTCACGTGAGATGCAATTTACTGAAGTAGAGATACGAGGATTGTGTCATCGGGAAAAACATAATCTGGAAGAAAAGATTCGCGCACGGGTACTGAGTCGCTTAGAAAAAGGCGCTCTTGAAGAAGTGCAAAATCTCGTCCGAAAAGGGTACTCTATGCAAGACCCAGGAATTAAAACAATTGGATATCCGCAAATCATCTCTCATCTTGCTGGAGACATAAATTATGAAGGGCTAATTAAGGCTTGGACCACCAAAGAAATCCAGTATGCGAAGCGCCAAATGACCCTCATGAAGAGCGATTCACACATCCAATGGTCCACTGTTTGACAGTCTCTCACACCTTTTCAGAAGGCCATCTTGCGTTTTAGAAAAAAACATGAAATAATGATGTATGGCTTCTTTTTCGTTCCTCCAAAAAGTTGAAAAACACCACACAAGAAGCACTCCTCTTGACGTAAAAAAGTTGAAAAAAAAACATATTGAGGCAATCCATCCTGAAGTTGACGAAGATGAGCCTCATGTTGCCACAGTGGTCAGTCACAAATTGTCATTACCTAAAATCGACGTTTTTCTGGTTATGACGATTGTTTCTGGGTTATTCTTTTTGAGTGCTGTGGCGTTTTGGGTTTACGTCCAGTTTTTTATATAGACTTCAGATTGCACGTCCCACATGAAATTTAAACGCAACAAGCTGTTGGGGATCATATCTTCGATTTTTTTTGGCATTGGGGTGTTGTTTTTTTCTCTGGCGACCATACAATATCAGGTAATAACCGGCTCTCGAGCCGAGTTTGACGGAACAGCTTGTGATGATAATATCGGAGAAACTCTTAATTCGTCGGGGAATACGTCTTTTAACGTTAATTGTTCGGGAGATTTGGCTCGCGGATTTACCTACTAC
>CALESU010000247.1 GCA_937914905.1 uncultured bacterium | reverse complement strand
CGTAAGCTACGTGGTTCTTCTTGATTGTTGTGGGAATAGAATAGGAATAGAGTTCGTCCCTTTTGATCCCTTCTTGCGAATCAAAGTACTCCATTCGTCCATATCCAAGGTAGAGTTCTGGAGTGTTTGAATTAACAATATATGTGGGGTTTTGGATTGCGGCATCGATATCTGAAGCACCCGCCTCTTCAAGGAGGGTTTGAATGACCAGTTCTGTCTCATCATACGCACCTTCTCCAAAATGCGTGTACCGGATTAATCCGTCCGCGTCGATGATGTATTTTGCGGGCCAATATCTATTTTGGTATGCGCGCCAAGTGGCAAAATCATTGTCTTGCACCACGGGATACTCAATCCCAAAATCTGTAAGCGCTTGCATCACGTTCTCTTTCTTTTTTTCAAATTCAAACTCAGGTGAGTGCACGCCGATGATTACCAAGCCTTTGTCTTTGTACTTTGCATACCACTCACGAAGATAGGGCAACGTTCGCTGGCAGTTGATACAGGAATACGTCCAGAAGTCGATAATAACAACTTTTCCTTTCAAATCTTCAATTGTCAGTGGTTTTGAATTGAACCATTCTCCACCAGGAATGAGTTCAGGGGCTTGTTGATACGTGTTATCCAAACTATTTTGTTTGTTTTTTATAGGGTTGTTTGATCGGGAACGTGTTTCTAATTGATTTCGAACGAGCTCGTTATCCTCAAGTAGCGTAAGCCCAGATCCGTATTGAGGGAATGTTGTCAATATGAATGTTTGAAACGTTCTGTCAACATTGAAGAAAATACCAATCGCAGTTGCAATCATGAGCACGCCGAATGCTTTTTGGATTTTGCTCACATTAGTCATGAGAACGGGTACTCGTTTCAGTACAGATTGTCCCCCTAACATGATAAGAAACATGGGAATTGCAGTCCCTAGGGAATATGCAAGAGTGATGAAGAATGCGTCGAGTGTGACGGTGCCCGTGATCGCAAGCGAGATCACAGAGGCTAAAATGGGCCCTACGCATGGCGTCCAGAGCAAACCCACAGATAGACCGATGACAAGTCCCCCACCAAACCCTGTTTTGTTTTGATTCACCGGCATAAACCGTGCAAGCTTTGAAAATATCCTCTCTACTGCGGCTTGAAATTGGGGAAATAAGAGGGAAACGCCAAAACTTGCGATAACTACGACTGAAACGAGGCGGAGCGAGTCAGCTGGAATCCCACTTAAACGAACGAGAATGGAGAGAAACAAGGTGAAAAAGGTGAAACTTAAGATGAATCCCGTCACCACTCCCAATGGCCTGGCTTTTCCTATTGTCTTTCCTCCCAGAGTTGAAGTAAGGATTATTGGTAAAATAGGCAAAATACAAGGAGACAACACGGTGACAATTCCTGCTAAGAATGCAAATAATATAAGTAATATCATTGAAGTAATAATTGATAAATGACCTATGATACTGGTTTTTTTAAGAGTCTTAAAAAAACCAGCACCGCAGATTATTTGCTATTCTTGAGCAATTCTTCCACCATTCCCCCATTCCATTTTGTCACTTCTTTTCCCATTTCGTCAATCTGGACAAACGTATGTTGGTACGTAATACCATACAATTTTGCCAAATCCTTTTCTTCTTGATCTGTTTCTGGATCATTGTAATTGACTCTGATAACTGTCATGTCTGCAGGAAGCGATTTCATATTATCTGAAATACTCTTATCTGCAGGAATACAGGTAGGACACCATGAAGCGTAGAAAAACAGAACCCTTCTCCCCGACGATGCGTTCTCAAAAGCTGTTTTTGAATACTCAACATAGCGATCTTCTGCCATACCATCTTTTTTCATCATAGAGTCTTCATCTTTAGTTTCCTCTTTCATCATCTCTTCTTCCTTTTGCATTGTAGTCTCCTGTTGGTTTTGATCTACCTCCATCATGCTTTCCTCTTTTTGCATCATTGCGTTTTTTTGTGAAGATTGTTGAAAAAACAAAAATCCACCCACGACGAGTACTCCAAGACCTATGAGACTGATTGGTAAAATAACTTTATTCATATTGTGTATCACCTCCGATCTCCTTACATCGTAAAGAGTTCGGGGAATAATGTCAAGTCCACTTTACATTTTGAAGTGAGAATAGATGCGGGAAAGGAACTTTGAAAAAATCATTGAGCAAAGAACGATCACGAGCCATGGGTCAATATCATGTGCAAGAGCTTGCATGATTATTCCTAAAATAAGGGCACCCACTCCCACTAAGTAAGAGATTCTTCCTGCTGTGAGAATGTGCATTGACTCCCTCTCATCAGAAGATCTTTCTCGCAAAAGAAACGCGGCAAATGTCAAAAACGAGATTATAAGCCCCACAATTAACATTGACACCATGGTGTCTGGCATGCTCAAATGTCCTGGATTTAAAAAGATGATGGCGATTCCCAAAATCACAACAGCACTTATGGTTTCTATTATCATAAATCAGTTTCAATTGTAAACAATGAATCGACCGTTGTGTGAAAGTGGCGTGCGAGTTTTAGAGCAAGTAGCACGGAAGGAATATAATTTCCCTTTTCTATGGCGATAATGGTTTGACGAGTTACCCCTATCGCGCTTGCAAGTTCTTCTTGTGTTATTTTGTGCCGAACGCGAATGGTTTGAACTTTGTTTCGTACGTTTTGAGTCATCGTATCTGTATTGTAACATCAGGAAAAAGAACCGAGCATTCTGTTATTTTTTCTGATACCATTTTGAGATATGTCAAAAGTAAGCACTTATCTTAACTTTCCGGGAACCACAGAAAAAGCATTCATGTTTTACAAGACAGTATTTGAAACAGAGTTTGAAGGCCAAATAATGCGATATAAAGATGTTCCCCCTTCGCCCGATGAACATCCCTTGTCTGAATCTGATAAAAACCTCATCATGCATGTTTCTCTCCCCATTCTCGGAGGACACGTTATCATGGGTACTGACGCTACAGATTCAATGGGATTTAAGCTAGTTCCCGGAAATAATGTTTACATCAATCTTGAGCCCGACACGCGAGAAGAGACTGATGATTTATTTCAAGCCTTATCCGCAGGAGGAAAAGTGGATATGGAGTTAC
>CALESU010000246.1 GCA_937914905.1 uncultured bacterium | reverse complement strand
AAAATGGATAAGTATAAATAAAAACAATTTCAAAGAATCCTAACAAACAAATTCGAAATATAGACAACAAAAAAATTTTTATTATAAACACTATTCATTCACAAAAAAAACATAATAATTTTTGATTTCCTTTCTCTCCAAAACTATTTAAACTTCTATTTGATAACTTTCTCTTAGTCTCAAGATCATCTTGTAAAACTTGAGTCTATCTCCCACTTTGATTATTCCAATGTCCTTGAGTTTGGAACTACGGCAACCATTTACTCAACCATTCCCAACTTGAAAGGAGATGATAAGGCGCCATTGTATCGCTTCATCAAAAGTACACTCTTTTTCCAATCTGCGCTATCGATTTCAGTACTGATTGTCTTTACCACACTTTTCCCCCAGATAGATGCGCTCTTTTTTAAAACAGGAGCACCTATTGGGGATCTTTACTTGACCGCATGCTCCATCCTTTTTTTCATTTGGCAAAACTTTTTAATCAATATACTATTCGCCGCAAAACGCTTTTTCCGGGCAAATCTCTACATCAATCTGGCAAATCTCATAAAAATGATCGCACTTGCTCTCATGGTTTTGTATGGAAAAACGTCAGTTGGAATGGTGATTGCGATATTTGGTATTGTGGGCCCGCTGAGCTTTTTCCTCATGATGTTCTCGCGCAATGTGAGTCTTGGGGGAGATTTTTGGAAGGCACCCATTAAAAAAGAGGAGTTCCGGTTTGGATACACCATGACGTATTTTATTGCCTCTCAATTTTATAATTTAGGCATTCGGATGGATCTCTTTTTGCTCTCATTTTTTGGCATGGGGTTACAAGTAGGGTATTATGGGTTGGCTCAAAAAATCATCCTGACAGTCCTTGCGACGGTTATCAGCGTCTCTCAAGTACTCTCTCCTCAATTTTCATCGGTCAAAACGTATGAAGAACGGAAAGCACTACTCAAAAAAGGATTGCTTTATATGACTCTCCCGTTTGCAGTATTCATCGCACTCATACTCACTCCTGCCGAACTCTTCACCTTGGTGTTCACTCCAAAATATCAGGAGGCGATTCTGGTAACGCGCTATCTGAGTGCTGCGTTCGCACTCACGTCATATGGAACTATTTTTACTTTGTTTCTCTTATATTCCGTCAAAAAACCCCAGATTATTTTAAGATCAAATATCGTTCTATTTCTCGTGATTACGATAGGTTCGTATGTGCTTATCCCTCGGTATCAAATGTACGGGCCTCCTATTGCCATTTTTGGAGCATTTGTTCTGGCGATTGGAATGCAAGCAACTTGGACTTTCAAATACCTCATTAAGCACTAAGCTCTCCTTATTATGATTGAGCCAGCCACTCTGTTGAGACAACCCCTATCGGAGGCAAAATTACATTGTCAGGATAGTAATGAGCGGTGAACATTTTGAATCCTTCAGGGTGGCCATATAATAGGGGACTTTCATGCACAATCATCGGCGATTGAGAAGGACTGATTTTGCTAGTTCCTGATGCGTGGTTGTCCCAGTAACTATTTGCTATACGAAACCAGTAATTGGGATCAAGGAACAATTTGTTTTCGTATGGTAAAGACCCATTACACGCATTGTATTCATATTGCTCCCATTGTCCTCCGATAGTTTTAGCGTTGATATTATTTGAAGCAAGTAGGGTAGTTTCTTTTGAACAAGGATTCGGCATATGGGCAACCCATGTACAAAAACGAGTAACCCCTCCTTTTTTTCCTGCGCACATGTCAAATCCAATTATTCCTCTCTTGGGTCCTTCTGATTGAAGTCTTGCAAAATCGTGAGTTATAACAATTCGAATGGGAGATTGACCTTCAAGTATTAAAGATCCTTGTACTATTTCTTCAGGAGCTAACATGTAGGGATATCTGACCAATGCTTCCTGGGCCATATCCATCAATCCCCCCACTTGTAAAGCTCCCGGATAGTAGGCGTTCCAATTAAGTTCACGTCGACATTGATAAGGAATCAAGCGTTCTGCCATTCCTCATTATACCCT
>CALESU010000245.1 GCA_937914905.1 uncultured bacterium | reverse complement strand
TAATGATGGGGTATGACTTCGTTTTCTGATCCAGGATAAATTCAGATCGTTGTGAAGCGTGCCCTATTGCTTCAGTTTGGATCCGATACGTTCCCAAAGGAAGAGCAATGGGAAGCTCCCCTTCTGCGTTAGTTTGAAACGGAAGAGAAAATCCTTCCGCAGATTCGGCAAGAGAGAAAGCATCTCCTAATGCCACAAATCGATCTCGAGATTCTTCATACCGCTCAATGCGTATTTGGGCATTTTCAATGGGTAAATCGTCTTGATCTCGTACGCGCATTCTATCTCCTATGCGATACGTATGAGGGATCGTGACACGGGAATATTTCCCTTGAGTGTCTGTTATGGAAAGGGTGAACAGATACTCATCGCGAATAGATGGGCTCATGATTTCGGCCGAAAATACTCCTGGCGCAATCTCTATAAATGAAACCTGTTCTTCATTTCTCTTTACCAAAGTTGACACTCCCAAAACCGATCTATTGATAAATACTCCGTCAAGTCGAGCGACTGCGTCTGCATTGCTGACCTCCAAGATCATTACCAAAGGAATATTTTTTGGAACAACCAAGTGGGATACTTCTGAAGAATCCAGCTGGATATTTTGCCACATCGTCCGCGTTTGAGATACGGTTATCGCCGACCCTTCTCCTGCCGTTTTTATAACATAGACATCTGAAGTGATGGTTTTCCCGGTTCCGGGAGAAATCGCACTTATTTGAACACAGTATGCCGTGTTTGGCGTCAGGTCAGTTAGCCATACTTCATGAAAAGAAGAAATCTCATCCAGGGTTAAGGTTTGGTCTCTGACTTTATTCCGACACAAGCCATAGCTAACTTGGAGTGTCGAATCGAGTGAGGTTGTCACTGTCATAAGTGCCGAAGTGCTATCTACATGCTCCAAAGAAATAGATTCAAAGACAAATTGTCGAAATGGATATCCCGTGGGAGTGGGGGTTGGCGTGGGCGTTACGGCGATTGCTCCTGAAATTCTGTATGCCCTCTGGCTTTACGCGACGCTGGAAG
>CALESU010000244.1 GCA_937914905.1 uncultured bacterium | reverse complement strand
GTTTCTATACTGAGTCCAAGAGTAGACAAAACAAGTACTACCAGCCATTCGGTAATACTTAAGTTGAGAAGTATTCCCGCCGTGACTGAGATAATGATCAGAGAAATATGAATACGATAATTGATTTGGGTTTTCAAAGCCCAGATTAATCCTTCCCAGGCGTGTCCGAATGAAGCTGCATGTTTTCGTATCATATTTATATGGAATGAATAATCTGGACTAACCGTGATGCAAGTTTTTCTGTGTCATGGCGCAAAATACTCCGAGTTAACTCATCCGATGTGCTTTTTGCAATATGGGCCCGGCTTATGACGTCATCTTCAACAATCTTCCCTTTGTATCCATTCTCTGAGATATTGTTTCGAACGGGGATTTCGTCATGATCAGCGTACCAATCGATGATTGAACGAGGAATGGTGCCCGAATTTGCAATCACAAAGTCAGGAGATCTCCCAAGATAATGTTCAAGATCTTTTATAAAATCTAAGCCGGTATATCCTGAAGTTTGACCAGCTTTCGTCATGAGGTTTAGATTATAGATGAATGTAGCTTTTGATTTGATAAGCTCTTCGCGGATAGGATCGACCAAAAGGACAGGAATAATACTCGTATAAAGATCTCCGGGGCCAATAATTACAACGTCAGACTCTCGAATTCGAGAAACTGCCTCGGGATTTATCTGGACTTCGGGCTGAAGAGATGCTTGTACGATTTTCGAGGTTTCTGTATTGTCTTCATCTATGACGCTTTCTCCTTTGAGTTTTTTGCCATTTTCATACGTCACGCAGAGATGTGTTTTCCCAAAGGTAACCGGCAAAACTCTCCCTTTTGTATTGAGCACATAGCTTGCCGTGTCAATAACGGTATTGTAATCTTCGCATACTTTCTCAAGTGCAGAGATGAAAATATTTCCAAAATTATGCCCCTTCAAATCTCCCTTCTCAAATCGATACAGAAATAGCTTGCGCCAAAGCTCAGGTGCGTCAGATAAGGCCACCATGCATTGTCTCAAGTCTCCCGGTGGTAAAACTCCCAGTTGGTCTCGCAGTCTTCCGGTAGAACCTCCTGAGTCCATCATGGTAACGATAGCCCCCAAGTCAAGATCGTATTGTTTGAGCCCGGATAGAACGACGAACGAACCCGTTCCTCCTCCGATAACTGTTACCTTTGTCATTTCGATCTTGAGAATAAATATATTAAGATAAAATCGATCTCCTGCTATAATTGATTGTAATTCAGGACCTATGAAAAAACCACTTATCGTCATCCTCGCAGGAGGGATTGGTACATCTTTCCAACCCTTAGTTACGAATAAGACTCTCATTCCCTTTTTTGGCAAACCACTTCTTCAGCATGTGATCGAGATGGCTGAGTTTGCTGGTTTTCATGAAGCGCTTATTATAACAAATCCTGAAAATGAGACATGGCTTTCCACGTATCAACCTTTTAATATCACCCTTCGAACAAAGATTGTGAGGCCAACAGGCATGGGAGATGCACTCCTTCAAGCGGAAGATGAGATTGGAAACGAGCCGATACTTGTTGTAAATGGGTGCGATCTGATAGATCCTCTCTTTTTGAAGGAAATGGTACAAAAAACGCTTTCGTCATATGCATTTGTCACGGGACAAGTGAGAAGCACGTATTTTCCCGGTGGATATATTGTTGCAGAAGGTTCAAAAGCGGTGGGAATCTCTGAAAAACCCGGAGCAGGAAATGA
>CALESU010000243.1 GCA_937914905.1 uncultured bacterium | reverse complement strand
TGAGACGGAAATGGACGATGCTCGATTAGGCAGTGATGATATGAGAAATATTGTACCATTTTTGCAATTTTTCATTCAAATCCTCGAGTATACTATTCTCGTATGTCTCGAAAGCGAAAGATCCCAGCTACGATGGTCACCCAACATCCAGACCATGCATTTACTCCGTATTGGCATTATCGGCCCTTCATAAGTACCCAAGACGAAACTCAAGAATTATATTTGTCATTCAAAGAACTGGGGGCAAGTGAGTATAAATGGGACTGGGAAGGGAAGCTTGTGGATGAGGCTATTTTGGAGCGTATTTTTAGTGAATATTATGATTATTTTAAAGAAACACAAGTTGGAAAAGACAAATTTATCACGTTTCGACTGCCGAATCCAAAAGTAGAAACAGAGTATCGTTTAGGAAGAGCGTTTATGGGGATTCTTGCGGCATCGGGTTTAGCCAAAAGTATTGGAATGAGTGAAAATCCACTTTTCGAAGTCATTCTTCCCATGACGGAAAGTGCGAAAGAGATGTTTGATGTCCAGGTTGCTTTTCGAGAGATGGCATCTATTCGTCACCCGCTCCTCAAAAGAGGGGACGAAGACATAGATCACATTGAGCTGATACCCCTTTTTGAAGATATTGACACAATTTCGGCTTCAGACGAGATCCTGGAAGAATACCTGCATATGCATATCCATGGATTTGATTTCAAGCCGGATTATCTGCGCCCTTACCTTGCGAGGTCAGACCCAGCGCTTAACGCGGGAATTGTTCCCACGGTACTTGCGATAAAAATTGCCCTTTCGAAGTATGAAGATTTTTCCAAGAAACACGAAATTGAGATATATCCGATGATAGGTGCCGCAGCACTTCCGTTTCGGGGAGGAATTAATCCATGGACCGTAGATGCATTTATGAACGAATATGCGGGCATGAGAACCACGACTATTCAAAGCGCATTTCGTTATGACTATCCAAAGGAAGATGTGATTGAGGCTCTACAAAAGATAGAAAAGAACTTTCATAAAACGAAAGTTCGTCATATATCGGCAGGAGATGAGGCACGTATTCGAGAAATCATGAAACTATTCTCAGGATACTATCGAGAAACTATTGAGAAGATAGCGCCTCTTATCAATGAGATGTCAAAACACATTCCCAAAAGAAGAGAGCGTGTACAGCACGTTGGGCTCTTTGGATACTCACGAGGAATCGGGGAAGTGAAGCTCCCACGCGCAATATCCTTTACTGCATCACTATATTCACTTGGAATCCCCCCTGAGCTTATCGGGACGGGGAGGGGTTTACGTGCATTGAATGTGAATAAAATGCAGAAACACAAAGAGATCTTGGA
>CALESU010000242.1 GCA_937914905.1 uncultured bacterium | reverse complement strand
GATCGTGCAGGTTTGTATTCTAAAAATGAAGTGACAACTTTTTTAAAAGAAGTAAGATCATATGCGGATTTACCATCTTCCCAATCGAGTAAATGAATGCGAGCATCTTTCGCAATTGCGATAATAGCTTCTTTTTGTGGCGTTTTCACTCGCCCTTTATAGACGCTTGAAAGATTTGAAACGGTGTAGATTTGTTCTCTTCCAAAAAGGTCAACCACGCCCCCTGCGTCTTTCACCATTTGAACGATGAAAGAAGGCGCTATTTCCTGAATCGTGTACTCTTTTGCCTCATAGTTCTTCTTCATTTCGAAGAACTTTGCACGAGACGCACTTGAATCTTCTCCCGCAATAACAGTTAGCATGTCTTATTATACCTAACCAATTTGTCTGTTCTTGTTTTTATCACAATTCCGGTATACTGAAATTATATGTTGGATCTCATTTCGCTAGGCACTATCGCGATAGATATTTACTACAAAGGAGCATCCCTTACTGAGGATGGAGAACGTTTCGAGCTTGCGGTGGGAGGAAAATACTTCGTGGATCATTTTTATGAATGTTTAGGGGGAGGCGCGGCAAATGTGGCAATTGGTGTAACGCGCGCGGGACTTTCTGCCGGGCTTATTGCAAAAATTGGAGAAAATCCATTTAAAAAACTGATTTTAGAAAAATTAGACGCTGCAGGAATTCGATACAAGCAATTGTGCCAGATGGAAGAAGATTATATTAATATTTCATCAGTACTCCTAAGTAAATCAGGCGAAAAAACAGTGGTAAATTACCGAACTCCGCATCAGTCATTTGCCCACACGCAGGAAGAGTTTGAGAAACTACTCCATGCTAAAAACATTTACATGGCAAATTTATCTCAAGTATCCTTGACTGAACGAATCGACATGCTTCAGTTTGCAAAAAAACACGATATTCGCGTTTTTGCAAATTTAAACGTTACGGATTGTCGAAGACCTTTAGAGCAATTGATCCATTTCTTTCGATTTGTCGACGTGACCATCATAAATGGATACGAATTTGCAGATATTGTCAAAACACCGTACGAAACGATTGATTTTGACACCAATATTGTCGAAAAATACGCACCTTTTCATGCTGAAGATGTACTTGTGATAACAGATGGAAAAAAAGGAAGTTATGCGTACTTTGGGGGAAAAATCTTCCGCCAACCCGCCCTTCACGCTAAGGAAGTACTAGATACCACAGGAGCAGGAGATGCGTATACTGCTGGGTTTATCGCCGAATATATTAAAACGCAAGACATCGAATCATCCATGAAAAAAGGTGCCGAATACGCAGTAACCATAATTGAGAAAATTGGGGCGAACTAATGCGAGTTCGACTTGTTAACTTAAAGCGTTGTTGTAGTAGCAATAGGCAAGCCCGCATGCTATCGCATCTGCTTGATCATCATCTTTTATCACGATTTTATCTGCGAGCGTGAGTCTAATCATTTTCAATACCGACGCCTTATCTGCTGTGCCATAACCGGTCACAATTTGTTTAATTTGAAGTGGAGTCAGGCGAACGATGGGGAGATTGTGCATTGCTCCTGCAAGTTCTATCACTCCGATCGCTTGAGCCACCTTGAGAACTGTTTTTTGATTTTTAAACATAAAAAGAGACTCAAGAACCATGAGTTCGATCGAACATTCCTTGATTACGTCACTCAATCGTTCATAAATAGCAAGAAGTCTCGCTTCGTGAAGATCTTTTGGGGGAGTTTTAATGAGGTCGGACGTAATATAAGTGAAGTCTGATGTGCCATTTTCTATTTTGTCAAAAACAGCATACCCCACTTTGTCATATCCCGGATCTATGGCAAGAAACTTCATGCGCTAAGTATAAAGTATGCGATTATGCTTTAGTTAAATGGATTTATCCAGTATCCCAAATCCCACACCATATCGGTAAATGAGCTTTTCTCAGGTTTCAATATGATTTTTTGTGATGAGGTAGATCCGTCAAAGGTTACAATAGTATTTTCATACCCCATTTTTTCAAAGGTGATAGGTTCATCATTGAGTACTGGAATCTGAAATGAACCTTTCGTTGTAAACGCTTTGGTGTATGGCGGTATTATAAAAACCGTATCAATATGTTTTTCG
>CALESU010000241.1 GCA_937914905.1 uncultured bacterium | reverse complement strand
ATTTTAGTCGATGTCCAAAACCTGTATTACTCAGGGAAAAATCTCTTTGGCGCACGAATCAACTACAAAAATCTTCTCGCTCATGTAGTTCAAAAAAGACTTTTAGTACGAGCCATTGCATACGTCATCAACGCTGACGATACCAAGGAAAATGTTTTTTTTAACGCACTCCATGAAGCAGGGTTTGAAGTGAAAGAAAAACCATTACAAACGTTTTATGATGGCGCGAAAAAAGGAGATTGGGATCTAGGTATGGCTATGGATGCCATTCGATTGGGAAATAAAGTAGATTCAATTATCCTCATCTCAGGTGATGGAGATTTTCAACCGGTGGTAAATTATTTGCAACAAGCTCTTGGATGCTTGGTTGAAGTTGTAGCTTTCAAAAAAACAGCAAACAAAGGACTTATCGAACTTTCAGACGAATTTATCAACATTGAAGATTTTAAACAGAAGCTACTTTTCAAGATATAATCAGCTCTATTCTTCTATTATCTTGATATTTAGTATTTTTGCAGGGGTTATGGGGGCGTCCCCTTCTACAGGCGCTGTTGCAATTTTGTCCACCGTATCCATTCCTTCTGTCACTTTTCCAAAGATTACGTATTTGCTTTCAAGCGGATAATCTTGGTGCATGATAAAAAATTGGCTTCCATTCGTATCGGGGCCTGCATTTGCCATAGCAACCACACCTCTTTCATAACTACCTTCAAATGGTTCATCGGCAAAACTATATCCCGGATTCCCTGATCCTGCCTGTATCATAAATCCTTCGATGACACGGTGAAATGGGTTGTTGTCATAATAATCTTTTCGAGCTAACGTGACAAAATTATTCACCGTTATGGGTGTTTCGCTCGTGGTGAAAGATATGGCTATATCGCCTTCAGTAGTTTCTAATACTGCCGAATATTGTTTACTTGGGTTTATGGCTGATTCTTGAGCTCCAGTGGAATCTGCACTAGTGTTTGGTACTGCAGACCCTTGTGGTTGCTGTGCTTGTTGAAGTTGAGTTTGCTTACTTTGTGCCATAGGCGTAGAAAGTATACCGGGTACCGTATCGGGGAGATCATCCTTATCTTCATTTCCTACGATCTCCAATTGGCTTTTTGATCGTCCCAACTCTCCTTTTTCGACACGCTTGCGATATTCAAATAAGAGATACGCAAGGATTATTACAATTGAAATAATTAAGAACGTCATCCCAATGATTACAAGTTTAGATTTCATAGTTTTGAATTGGTCAAGGACTTTGTTGACAACGCTTGACCACAGACATATCGGAGTTCACACGATAGTCATATTCTTCTCCTTTTACTTGAAAGAGAATCTGAAATCCATCGGTAAGTGACTGTGCATACATCTTTCCCTTTTCTGGACAACCTAGAGATGCGTCAGGAAACTGCTTCTCCTCAAATGATGTGACTGATATGTCTCCTGGGGAAATGCCAGGCGTTGAGGAAAGAAGGTTGCTAATAGCACTATTTGCCGTTACTTTTTGTGACTCGGTAAGATTGCCGAAATCGGGTTGAGCTTGCACTTGGGGGGCGGGAATAGTATCTAGAGAATCCATAAGTTCTGCTTGGCCTTTGTACGGGATAAACATGAGGGTAATCAGAGTCAATATTCCAATAAATACACCAATAAGGAGGTAGGTACGCGTGTTCATAAACACATTATACGACATCCTCTTATTGCTGACCACTGTATTGATTGAGTTTTTTTCTTCGGAGTTTCCAGTCTGGCAACATCTGAGTCATGAGAGAATGAAAGCCTTCGCCATGATTATGGTGACGCACATGACAGAGCTCGTGATACACCACATAATCTATGCACTCAAGAGGAGTTTTGATCAGTTCTGGATTAAGACAAATTGCCCCATCGTGCGCACAGGTCCCCCACTTCCCACGCATGCGCTTATAGGTTAACGATTCGGGAATAATACCAATCTGCGCAAAAGGAGCGAGTGCTTTTCGATACCGTTCATACAAGACGGTGACCCCCATATCGTGATACCAAGCACGAAGCTGGCTTTTTACCAACAGGGGAGAAGGTCTTTGGGTTGTGACAATAATTCTTTTTTCGCCTAAAACATTCTCTTCAGAGCGCGAGACAGAGTCTCTTTCACCTTTTATTACGGTGAGTCTATACCGTTCTCCCATAAAAAAATGCGTTTCCCCTTCCTTGTATTCTTTGGGCGCAAGGGAATCGTCATGTAGTTTAGTAAAGGTATATTGACGATATATCCAACTTGCTTTCTGTTTCAGAAATGACTTAATCATGACATCGGGAATTAAATGAGGAACCTTGATGTGAACCTCTCCGTTTTTGTGAACTGCCAAACGCATTGAACTCTTCCAGTCATAAGTCACATGACAGGGAATGGTTTTTCCGCCGTAAATTAGTTCGATTAGTTTCATGAAACAAATGTGATTGAAGTACTAGTGAGGACGAAGCTTGATATCTTGTCTTGCATGAGGGATTAAAAATACCAAAACGATACAAGCGACAATGCCCCATACTCCAAATGTGGCTTTATTCCCTACATGATCTGCTAAGAACCCTGCACTGATAGGGCCCATAACGTATGCA
>CALESU010000240.1 GCA_937914905.1 uncultured bacterium | reverse complement strand
AATGCCACACAATAAGGTTTGTATTATTGCCGCAGGGTCTCAAGGGCAATATGATTCTGCACTTTCGAAAATGGCCAGGCAACAGAATAAATTTATCAAGATTGCCGATGGAGATAAGGTTGTTTTCTCCTCGGACCCTATCCCCGGAAATGAACATGAAGTGTATTCACTCATAGAAGAACTATCTCTTCAGGGCGCAGATGTGGTGTACTCTGATATCCAAGACCAACTGCATGCGTCAGGGCACGGAAGTCAAGAAGATCTCAAATTTTTAGCACGGTTTACTAATCCGAAATACTTCTTACCCATTGGAGGAACAATTCGCCATCAGCGTCAGTATGAGCGCCTTATGACGGAAGACATGGGATATCGGAAAGACCAACTCTTCCTCATAGATGAAGGAGATACGGTGTGGTTTACCAAATCAGAAGCAGTGTTGGGTGAAACGATAGAAACGCGCAGTGTGTATGTGGACGCATACGGCGTGGGAGATATTGGAAATGTGGTTCTTCGAGACAGGCAAACCCTTTCTTCTGACGGAATGGTGGTTGCAGTGGTTGCCATCAATGCATCTGGGCAACTCTTGTCTCCTCCCAAGTTTTTCTCTCGAGGGTTTGTGTTTGAGAAAAATGAACAAGACTTATTTGATAAAGCAGGAAGACTTGTCACTGATTCACTCAATAGCACCAAAGGAACTGTCATGGATCTAGAAAATTACAAACGACGTGTGGGGCGTGAACTGGAAGACTTCTTCTTTCAGGAAAGAGGCCGAAGGCCACTCGTACTCGTGGACGTGATCCAGATCTAACACATGAGTACTCAGCTTCCCAAATCTCTCCAGCAAGTATCTCTTTTTATGCAGAGGCTTCCTGGGATTGGTGAAAAATCTGCAAACAGGCTTGCGTTTTACTTGCTTCGTATGCCAGATCCGGACCTCAAAGCATTTGCCGAACATTTATCTGAGTTGAAATCTCGGACAAAACGGTGTTCCATTTGTATGAATCTGACCGAAGACGATATGTGTGGAATCTGCGCAGACCCGGGAAGAGATCGGACACGTATTACCGTTGTTGAGGATGTTCTGGATCTTGTCTCCATGAACACCGGAAATATTTATGATGGGCTGTACCACGTGCTTCACGGAAGAATTGACCCGTTAAATCATATTGGACCTGATCAAATATTCATCGATACCTTATTTGACCGATTAGACCCAAAACATAATTTGGGCGTGCAGGTGACCGAAATTATCCTTGCTACCAATCCTGATATGGAAGGAGAGGCAACAGCAATGTATATTCGAAATAAACTACAGGATATGATCGCACCGCGCAAGATCACGGTCCATATATCTCGCTTAGGGTACGGCATGCCCATGGGAGGAAATTT
Source organism: uncultured bacterium (assembly GCA_937914905.1). GTDB lineage: Bacteria > Patescibacteriota > Microgenomatia > UBA1406 > GWC2-37-13 > UBA1450. Next base: position 737 of record CALESU010000240.1, on the reverse strand, counting down.
AGAATATGCTGACTACATGACTCTTCGAAAGGCTTTAGAAAATAGGCAGGGGATGTAATTGATTCCTATAGGCTCTTTTGATATACTATCTCGATGTTCAGAGGAGAAATTGTAGGAAGGTATTTTGACGACTTTAGTGATCCACGTAACAAACCTCCGTTTTTTAATAGACTCCTTACGGGAATGAGTGTCTCTGATTTTAGAGAAAGGTTTCCTTATACGGATCCGGGAGACGACATAATGAACCCTCGCAATACAGACTACATAAACCGATTAGAAGCTCGAAATTTAGAACCATTTCTTTCACATGAATACGTGAACTCTGCCTTATTTGCCGAACAGGATAACTTCGAAGGTTTAGAACAATACTTCAAGGAGAAAATTCGGGACATGGGAGATTTTTATCAATACGACGAATCCATAAATAAGGAGGTATCACGTCCGATTGATGTTCAAAAGATTTTTACGATCAAGCGAGCGATGGATCAATACATGCACGGACAAACGAGAAGAACGGGAGAGCCAAGTGTGGCGCATTTGTATCGGGTTACACTCAGGGTCATGGACACATTTCGTGCTCTCAGAGATATGAACTTATCAGGGGGACCTGCCTCAAAAGTATATACTCATCATGTAGAAAACGCTATTATCGGAGCTCTGATGCATGATCATAACGAAGATGAGTATGAAAAAAGGGAAGATGGAAGAGTTCTCCGGGGAGGATATCAATTTGTAGA
>CALESU010000239.1 GCA_937914905.1 uncultured bacterium | reverse complement strand
AAGGTTGCGCGGCGGTATGGATGATAAGATCAAATGGATATTTTTTGAATAGTTCTCCCATCTTTTTCTGATCTCGAATGTCTGCGTCAAAATGTACATAATTGGTAAATTTTTTTTGCAACTCCCTTTTTCTGGGGATCGTGCTCGCTTCATCTCCAAAAAAATACTTGCGCATATCATTATCTACGCCCACCACAAGGAACCCTTTTTTGGCAAAAAAATCTACACTTTCTGAGCCAATTAATCCCGCGGATCCCGTGACTAAAAGATGTTTCATAATGAACTGCGAAAGCCATTCGCTAACTTCAATTTAAAGCTTGAAGTTTGTAATTGTGATTCCACATTTTTGTCCAATCTCTCAACTTTCATTCGAAGAGATAATGTACGTGGCAACTCTTTGATATTCCACGCAATCGCCTTGACTATGGCAAACGACATAGTATATTTTCGACGATACATCATGTATCCGATCTCCGCAAACAAGAGAATGAAGTAGAAGGGTAAATATCGAATCAAGTGCAATACAGAAGCATCTTTCAGTAATGTCGCACATGCATTTCGTTCACTCCAGTATCTTTTACGACTGCGTTGAAATAATGTCCCAAGGGTCGCCGAACCTTTATGATAGACAAAAGACCGCTTGTCATACACCACACGTAAGCCAAGCAACCGAATCCGCCAGGATAAATCAATATCATCATTCAGAGTAAAGTATCTTTCGTCAAATCCTCCCACTCGTTTATAAATATCTCTTCGCACAATAAATGAACTTCCGTATGAAAAAAATACCTCTTCCTGTTGCGGAATGTTTACCAACAGTTCGTTAGGGTATTTTTGCATCCCAAACCCATATACATCTTCGATGCCACCCGCATTATCAACTTCCCTAATTCCTTTATTCGCGACATCATATTTGAGGAAGACACTTGTGCAAATGCCGATGAGAGGATTTTCCTCCATAACATCAACGAGTCGTTTGATGCAGTTTTTATCCAAGCGTAAATCATTGCTTTGAAAAATAACGTAGTCTCCTACAGCGTGTTCAAAACCTCTATTTGAGCCACCCGCCGTGGCCTCATTTGTTTTGTTGTGAACAACGGTGACTTGGGGAAATGACTTCTTTACGTACTCTCGACTCGTATCGGTCGAGTTATTATTGAGCATTATAACTTGGTCGGGAACACGGGATTGGCTAAATAAAGAAGTGAAGTATTCCTCCAAATGATGCAACCCATTGTAATTGAGCACTACCAAAGAAACGCGGTTCTTCATACGTTATGTTTTTTTCCGATAATGGAACAAGTATAGCACGCCCAATAGGAACCTCAAACCAAACATAAGGATCGTCAGGACAGGATTAAAAAGAAGCAAGCGCCATTTTCCTTTTTCGGTAAACACCTGAATATATCGATAATTAAACCCCAATTGCTTGGCAATATCCTTATCTTGACTCCCCCACTTCTTCACGTATTTCGCAAAATCATTCGCGTAGTACATTTTTTTCTGAAGATATGTTTTTATACTTGTTTTTTCTTCATGGTGATAGAGAGGAGAGTGAATAATTCCCACTTTACCTACAGCGCGAACTCGCTTGTCAAAATCCCAATCTTCAGGTCCGGTTAGCGTTTCATCAAAACCTTTCACATTATCAAATACATCTTTTCTGACAAATCGTACTGCATCAATAACCGTAGCGTTGTAAAAACTCCTTTCATATGTTCTGACCCGTGACCACACTGAATTTCCCGCAATTATTTCAGGAATATACAGTGCGCCAATTCCGTTCTGAATCGAAAGCTCAACACATTCTTCAATGACTCTTGGTGATAATTCCATATCAGAATCAATGTAAAGGAGATACTGTCCCGAAGCTTTTGAAGCACCGTAATTACGCTGCGCACTCCGTTCAGGCCCTTTTTCAAAGATGTGTTTGGTGTAGTCAAGCGCAATAAGCTTTGTATTGTCAGTTGAATTGTTATCAACGACAATAATCTCTATGCGATTATATGTTTGACTTTGTATTGAAGTAAGGCATGTACGAAGAGTAAGTCCAGAATTCTTTGTGGTTACTACCACGGAAACAGTGGGTTGCATTCTTCTATTATATCTTCCTCTTTATTCTCGTGCACGAGATAGGTTATACTAATTCTTCATGGCACTCACCTATTCTCAAAAAAGATATATTCAAGATCATTATGGAGTAAAAACTCCGGCTGAGCTTGCAGGTGATATCGGATCGTCCATAGATGATGTGTTGCGCCATATTCAAAAAAACGACCTCACTCCTATGCTTAAGCCAGATAATCTAGAGATGGGAACAAAGCCTCCCTTTTCAGAAACTTATGCATATCTTGCCATGTTGGCAATTGTGGTGGTTTTGGTTTATCTCAATGGTATGTTTGGTACATTCGTGTCCGATGATGTATACGTATTGGTGAACGACGAATATATCTACAAAACATGGGACTATTTTTTGCTATCTCCCACCATGTTCATTCGCAACGCGCTCTACTTTTTTACGTATCACGCCGTAGGACTTGTACCAGCCGCGTATAAAATTTGGAACCTTCTTTTTCACATAGGCTTTGTATGGATGGTGTACTTCGTCATGCCTTTCTTTTCAAAGAAAAAATATTTACCTCTTATCGTAGCTTTATTTGCCGCAGTTCACCCTATGATGATTGAGTCGGTCACCTGGATTTCGGGAGGAATATATGCTCAAGCGGGGTTTTTTGGGATGCTTTCATTTTACCTCTATTTACGTGACAGAGCATCCCCATCATACAAATTACACGTTGGTTCTGTGATAATGTTTTTATGCGCAGTATCATCTTCTGAAAAAGTCATTGTGTTCCCAATTGTAATCTTGCTCTACGAGTTTATTTATGGATTTCAAAAAGGTGCATGGTATAAAGTAGCGGCTTATTTTACTATTTCATTTTTGTGGGGACTTACTCTTCTTGCTAGATTAGATAGTCGATTAACGAGTCTTCAAGTGTTAAATGGATATGATAAGAAAGTTCAGTATATAAATCCTTTTTTACAAATACCCGTTGCATTAAATACCTACTTCAAGCTGTTTGTTTGGCCTCGCCACTTGACCATTTATCAATCAGAATTTGAGTATACCGTATATCAATTTGCTGGCTATGTCATCGTTACTATCAGCTATTTTGGCATAGCTATTGGAAACTATTTTAAAAACAAAGCGGTATGTTTTTGGATGCTTACATTCTTCATTTCACTTTTAGTGACACTCAACCCGTTAGGACTGTCATGGATAGTTGCGGAACGGTACGCTTACTTTGGTTCAATCGGCCTTTATTTTTCGTTCACTGTTCTTATGTATCAATTAATAGACAAGCCTAAGTTTAAAGTTGCCGGATATACCATCATCACGTTCCTTCTTATTATCTTTTCAATACGGACGGTTGTACGCAATATCGATTGGATTTCTGAAGATAACTTGTGGCCAGCAACAGCGAAAGCTTCGCCATCCGATCCCAAAACACATAATAACCTTGGCGACGTATATGCGCGTCAAGGAGATCTCCAAAAAGCGGGGGAGTCTTTTGCAAAGGCTCTTTCTTTAAATCCCAATTACCCCGATGCGTATCATAATTTGGCAAATATATATCGTTCAATGGGCAACCCTGACGCGGCACTCGACGGCTATACGAGAGCAGTCGAGCTTAATCCAGATCTATGGCAATCACAGCTTAACATCGCAGCAATATACTTCGACAAAGGGGAGTATGACAAGGCGCTTGAGTATGCTATGAAAACCGCATCTCTTGTACCGAATAATGCACCTGTGATAGCTAATGTAGGGGTAATTTATTTAAGAAAAGGTGAATTTGAAAAAGCACGCTACTATTTTAATGAAGCACTTAAAGTAAGCCCTCAGGATCCTACCGCTTTGCAAGGTCTTGCGACGCCCGAATTAAATCAATGATCTATGCGGGAAAAAAAGATAAAAACGAAAGAAAAACCTTCTGAAGCAAATCTCACAAAACGCCAACACAAAACATTTCTTGGACTGATCGAA
>CALESU010000238.1 GCA_937914905.1 uncultured bacterium | reverse complement strand
AGCGCGAGAACTTGCAGATAGATTGGAAAAGTTTGTGAAAGGATCTGCTTCAGGGATATTTAATAGTTTGTCCAATTTTGATATCAAAAACCCCTTTACGGTGTTTGGTATTCGTGATCTGGAAGAAAATTTGCGTCCTGTTGCAATGTATATCGTCCTTGACTATATCTGGCATCGCGTGCGAAGAGGAGAGCCTCGCAAACGCGTACTTATCGTAGACGAAGCTTGGTATCTGATTAAAAACAAAGACTCAGCGGCATATTTGCACAACTTTGCCAAACGAGCTCGAAAGTACAAATTGGGAATGACCACCATAACCCAAGATGTTGAGGATTTTATGGCAACCGAAGAAGGAAAGGCCATCATCACCAACTCAAGCTTGCAAATTATTCTCAAACAATCTACTGCTGCAGTTGATAAAATTACCAAAACCTTTTATTTAACCGGAGGAGAAAAACACTTTTTACTATCAGCGGGAATTGGTGAGGGATTGTTTTTTGCAGGACAGTCTCATGTAGGGTTTCAAGTTATCGCTTCAGATGAAGAGAAGCGGATAATTGAGTGATTTTTCTCCTTTTGGGGCTTTGACTTGTGGTATGAATAGATATCTTCCTTTTATTGAGCGAGGGACTACGGGATCTGTATCGTTTCGCGAAAAATCGCAAAAGACAAGCAGGTTTACTTTTTTGTGGTACGGAGTGGGAGTAAGTATTGCTTTTTTCAGTATCGTGGTGCGATTATTTAACCTATCGGTCGTGAATGGAAGTTACTATAATGTTCTTGCAGAAGATAATCGCATCCGAGAAGTTGTGATAGAGGCTCCCCGGGGTACCATATATGACCGCTTAGGCTATATTCTTGCAGAAAACACCATTCCTGACTTTGATCTCCAAGCAGACCGCATCACATCGAGTCGCATATATGCGAATGCTGAGGCCGTGAGCCATGTTCTTGGGTATCGTCAGATTGCCGACACATCTGATTTAGAAAAAGATAGTTGCGCGTACAAACTGAAACAAGGAGACAAGACGGGAAAAAAAGGAATAGAGTATTTATACGAATGTGAGCTACGAGGAGCAAAAGGAAAAAAACTAATCGAAGTGGATGCGAGGGGGAGAGCGGTGAAAACTTTAGACATGGTGCCACCCGTGAAAGGTTCTGATATTCATCTTGCCCTTGATACCGAACTTCAGATTTTGGCTCATGATTTACTGCGCAATAAACACGGAGCAATAGTGGCAACTCGGCCTCAAACAGGGGAAGTTCTTGTGCTTGAGTCCTCTCCAGGATTCGACCCCCAAGTATTTGAAAATGGAGATGCGAAAGCGATGCAAGCACTCCTGCTAAATGAAGAAAAGCCATTATTTAACCGTGCTCTGGAAGGTAATTATCCTCCGGCTTCCACTTTTAAAATGATCCTAGCCACTGCAGGTCTTGAAGAAGGTGTGATAACTCCTGATGAGACGATAATGGATAATGGTTTCCTTGAAGCAGGTCCTCGGAAGTTTCATAATTGGTACTTTCTTGAATATGGA
>CALESU010000237.1 GCA_937914905.1 uncultured bacterium | reverse complement strand
TCTTCTTCAGTAACTGTAGGAGTAGGTTCTTCTTCAGTAACTGTAGGAGTAGGTTCTTCTTCAGTAACTGTAGGAGTAGGTTGATTGGGCGGTTGAATAAAGTCAAGATATCCTACCTCATTTTCAACAGCTGACGCTGACCATGCACTACTAGTAGGAGTCTCCCCACTTGGTACCGCGGGAGAACTTGTCTCTCGATTTACTCTGTCGAAAACTGAACCATCTTCTGGCGGTGTATAGAGCATATTCATTTAATACTAATCTTCTCAATTACTTCATGTCAACTGTATTTAATCATGATATGTGCTTTTCTTACTCAAAATCAACATTTCCCCGTCCAATTTTTTTATTTTTTCAATGTTTCGACGGTCGCAATTGTGTCACTACTCCTTCTCTTCCAACTTTTCGCGTGAGATTTATCTCCGTCGCCACTTCCCTCTTTGAAATATCTTATTGTATCTGAGCGCTCACTTGTGTATTTATGGTCCGTGATGATTTGACCTCTCCGAGAGTATCTCTATTCCCATACGATCCAGCTTGAATACCAGCAGTTTTTCTTGCGAGTGCTTTTCGTTTTGTGGATATGGATTCAATCCAGCGACTAAGCAATCCTTGAGGTAATGAGGCACTACGATTTTCATAACGCTTCTTTACTTCAACCACTCGAAGCTTTTTTGATTTCTTTTCTTTTTCATCAATATTTGGAATAAATCCTTCACTTTGTTGGAATGAAATAGGTCTTTTTATAGCCTCAAGAGTAACTCCGCTTGATGAACTCTGAGGCAAATGAGCGCGCAGCTCAATGTGACTAATAACTGTGGGAGGCAACGGCTCAAGTAAACGGGCTTCGGGAATAGCTTTAAGTGACTCGACTCGGCGTGTATGCCGAACGGAAGGTTTTAGTTCTACAAGATGAGTATCTTGAGGTGTTTCGATTCCAGCCTGCTGAGTTTTCCATTTGTTTTCTCGTAGTTCTACCTGAGGGAGAGACATCGTTTGAGTGCTCACTCCGATTTCTGCACCTTGCCTTTGTTTTCGTTCTTTCGCCGGGACTTCTGACACATTTCTATTTAATCCGTCTTCTGGCAGATCTATAGACGCTTCACGAGATTCGTCAGTAACTCGTGCTGGAATGACTTCTTGAAGTTCTCCCTTGAGTGAAACGGGTGGAATACGTGCTTCAGTGTGAATCAATCGGGGGTCAGTAGTATCTATGCTTTCGACACTTTCATTTGGAGGGGTAAGGGAT
>CALESU010000236.1 GCA_937914905.1 uncultured bacterium | reverse complement strand
GTTGAAAGTTCGCACCCAACCGATTGTCCTATTTTGCGATGATTGTGACACAGAATCAACCATTGAAGATTCGTTTGTATTGAAATGTCCCTCCTGTAAAAAACGAGTTCACACGATACGAAAAGGAGAAGAATTAGAAATTGACACTATTCGTTGTACATATGCATAAAGCATCTATTTCGATTTCAAAACCCATTCTAAATGAGAATGATATCCATGCGGAAAAACTGCGTGCTCAATTCAAGAAAAATAACACCCTTGTATTAAATGTTGTTTCAAGTCCGGGATCAGGGAAAACGGAATTAGTTACGGTTTTAGCAAAACACCTCATTCAAAACGGCAAAAAAGTTGCCGTCATCGTTGGAGATCTTGCTACAGACAATGACGCAGTACGAATCAGATCAAGCGGAGCTGAAACATATCAAATAAATACCAATGGCACCTGTCACCTGGATGCTCGCATGATTCAAAAGGCACTTGCTCATCTTGATTGGATAAAAGCAGATATCCTGATTATCGAAAACGTGGGAAATTTGGTATGTCCTGCAAGTTATGACTTGGGCGAAGCACTCCGCATAGTACTCTTATCTGTCACAGAGGGCGAAGATAAGCCCGCAAAGTACCCCAGCATGTTTCATTCTTCCCAACTGTGTATCATTACAAAAACGGACCTTGCCAAGGTGTGTGAGTTTGACTTAAAACGCGCAACAAACTACATCCTTGATGTTGCGCCACACATAGCGATAGTTGAAACTTCAGCAAAACGGGATGAGGGAATAATTAAAGTGATGAATTATGTGAACGATCACATCAAAAATCACGACGATGAAGCGAAGAGGATAATTAGCGCACAGAAGGAATGATTCCATCAAGCGCTTGTGCAAAAGGAATCGTTTTTGACGAATTACAAGCGTCGTAAATACTGTCTTGGGCAGCTTGACTCGCTGAATATCCAAGTTTATCAATGGCTAAAGACGGCCAGCGAGAATTGCAATCATTTTGGTCACCCAACTCATTAACTGAAACTTCTTCCGTTGAAAATAAAAACACTGTGTCTCCATCGCACCCCGTCTGAACCGGGTGAATTGCCCTGACCTGTCCATGTGTTGCAAGACGGGCCAATCGTTCATATTCTTCCCTGTTGGGTAATTTAGCATTGGTTCCTACAATTGAAATTGTGGTATTGGTGCCCAAAGTGGAAGAAGTTGTTGGCGTTTCTTTTGTTGAATTAAACGAGAGGAACGATCCCTTTCCATCACGATTTCCAGCACATATTGTTCCATCCCGATTCACCACATTTCCCAAGGCATTTACCACCGTTAATACGCACACCATGATGCCCTTTCCAAGATCAATACGTGCAGATCCAACACCAGACTTCATTCCCGGATGTTTTGTCCCATTTTCAAGAAATGCGAACTTCCCCACAGTAGTTCCTGTTCCTGCGCCCACATCCCCACTCGCGACTGTTTTCGTTGATGCATTCCGATAAGCTTCTTTTCCAAAATTGGGATCAAATTGACCAATCGTGGTACCAAGGTCAAAAACAACAGCTCCGGAAATACTCGGATTGATTATGTTGGCCATTTTGTCACCTATTCCTTGTTTAATCATTTCTTGCATGATGGGTGTAGCGCTCATCAAGCCACTCAAACTTCCACCTGCAATGAATAATCCATGTCTATGGTTAAATGTTGATCCGGCGCGAAGAGTGTCAGTATTGAACGTTGCACACCCTCCCCCACTTGCTTGGTACGCCACCGGTAGTGCGTGGTCAAAAAGCACCACAGTACAACCCGTAAGCTTGTCAGGATGTGTCGCGTGACCCACTCTGACGCCCTTAAGCGCAGTGAGAGTGGAGTTAGGAATTAATGAAGATTGCATGAAAAATTAAATGTGTGAGTCCGCGGGGATTTGAACCCCGAACCAACTCCTTAAGAGGGAGCTGCTCTACCAATTGAGCTACGGACCCATTTATGGTGCCTCTAGAGGGAATCGAACCCCCATCACTGGTTCCGAAGACCAGTGCTCTATCCATTAAGCTATAGAGGCAACCGATATATTATACAATAAGTACTCTATGCTTCTTTCCCTTTTAACACTTGCGGGGGCTATTTGTCTCCTTATGTTCCTCATGGGGTCAAGTGCGTATATAATTTCCCACATTATTTCATTGTCTTCTGGCGCTCCGTATGTCTCAACCCGCTCTGATGAGCTTAAAGAATTGATTGCTCATATTCCCCTTCAATCCGGATCTTCCATGATTGAACTTGGCTGTGGAGATGGTCGTGTTATTCGCGCTTTTGCGCAAAAATACGCAATCCATGGTGTTGGGTATGATGTAAGCCCACTAGTCATCGGAAAAGCAAAATTGTGTGCAAGACTTGAAAAACTCCCCCTCTCATTTCATATGAGAGATATTCGTACCATCGACTTCACCCATGCTGATTCGTTGTATCTCTTTTTATTTCCAACGATAATTCAACAACTTGAAAAAAACCGCACGTCAGCAATCCAAAAAGGCACTCTGATCATCTCTCATGGGTTTGCAATTCCCTATTTGAAACCGTATCTTTCCGAAACACTTCCCGGAACCCGTTTTAAAACATACCTCTATCGGTCTTAATATGCGTTGACAGGCTTATTGGGACAAGGTATAGTGTACATATGCTTTCCAAGATTTTAGTTCAAGTTAGTGTTTTTTTGGTTCTTGTGGCTTTTACCACCACACTCTCTGTATATCTCTACGAAAATACCGTCAAAACAACCAAAATTACCGTGATTCTTCAAGAATTTACCAGCCTCACTTCCGATGCTTATTTTCAAGAAGAACTGGAGCATTTCATAGATAAAGAAACGAAAGATCGCAGGATTGCGGTTTTAAAAGCGTTTTTTCGTAAGTATGAATCTCCCCTCTATGATCATGCAGATTTTATTGTCAAAGTATCAGATGAATACGGTTTGGATTATCGCCTCTTGCCTGCAATCTCTATGCAAGAGTCCACTGCATGTAAGTTTATCCCTCAAAACTCTCACAATTGTTGGGGGTGGGGTATTTACGGCACAAAAATAACACGGTTTGATTCTTATCCAGAGGCCATAGAAACCATCGCAAAAGGGATAAAATCAGGATATATTGACAAAGGGCTGACCACACCAGAGCAAATCATGGCAAAATATACGCCGAGTTCAAATGGGAGTTGGGCACGAGGGGTAACTTCGGTATTGGGAGTTCTTGAGTAGAAGTTATTCCAAGACCTCGTATCGTATGTCATCTTGAGGCGTCAGCCGAAAGATCCATTTCATATATATCATTTTATGGATTCTTCGCTTTGCTCAGAATGACATTTTATGGATTCTTCTCTTTGCTTTGCTCCGCTCAGAATGACACTGA
>CALESU010000235.1 GCA_937914905.1 uncultured bacterium | reverse complement strand
GCTTTCCTTCATTTTGCGATTCTTTTTCCTCTGTTTTCACGATTTTTTCAACATTGAATATAAACTCATCTCCATCAAAGTCTACAATGAGGGTGTCTCCTGCTTTTACCCGTTGTGAAATGATCATCTCGGAGATGGGGTTCTCCACTAACTTCTGGATGGCACGGCGCAATGGACGCGCTCCATACAATGGGTCAAATCCTTCACGTACGATTGCTTTCTTTGCAACATCGGTCACGGAAAATCCTATTTCCTGCTCTTCCAGCAACTTACTGAGTGCTTTAATTTGAAGATCTACGATAAGAAGCATGTGTTTAAATTTGAGAGGTTCAAAAACGATCACTTCATCAAACCGGTTCACAAGCTCAGGACGGAAAAACTTGAGCAGTTCATTCAGGACCTTGTCTTTTATGACTTGGTATTTCTTGACATCGGTTTCTTCTTCAACTTTTTCCTTTGCTTCAACTTCTTTTTCGAGGGGGAAGTCGCCTCCAAAATACTCTTCGATTGATTGCTTTGTCCATTTGGCAGTTTTTGATTCTTTAAACCAAACATCTGTTCCCACGACGATTATTTCTTTTCCTCCGGGGGAAAAGGTGTGAATATCCCAATGGGTGACGGGTAGTTCATTGGCATTTTCTGTTTGTTCAATAAAATACTCCTTGAGAAGTCCTGTTTGCCAGTCAGTGGTTCCTGCTTTTCTCTTCCAGAATCGGTCTTTATATGAGACGATCTCCATTTCATCTGATGCAAATGCATGTGTTTTCAAGCGCACGGTGGGAAGTTGTTCATCGGGGGCATCAGGAAGTGCATTGATGACCACATGATCATTGAAATAGTCAATAAGATTGGTTACATTCCATACTTTTGACGTTGTTGCATTGCGAATATACAAAATATCTCCTGTCGTGATCATCTCTACTCCTTGGGGAGAAATTGCATGAGTATCATATCCAAATGAAGGGAATGAAGTGACCTTGATCGATTCGTCCTTCTTCTCTTCCTTTAGGTCTTTCGTTTCGGGCACTGCTTGATCATCTTTTTCCAGCATGTCATCAGTTTCGGGAACTTCCTGTTTTTGTTCAGAAACTGGCTTTCCATCTAGTTTTTGACCCGCAAAATACTCAACAAGCTTGTGATCCATCCATGATGCGGGTTTTTGATTTTGTGGAGATCCTCCCATTGGTTCCAGTTTTTTCAAAGTCATACCGTCTCTCTCGAAGTATTTGTTCCCTATCGTCATGAGTTCACGTCCGCGAGGAGTAAATACGTATGTCGAAACCATGGTGGGCTCAACAACTTCAGACTTGCCACTTTTGAGAAGTTCTTGTTGAATCATGGCAGTTCCGATGTTTGAGGTACAGATGACAACGGTATTTTTAAACGAGATGGTTCGACCTTTGTTGTCTGTTAGTCTCGCATCATCTAAAATCTGCAATAAAATATTGAAAATGTCGGGATGTGCTTTTTCGATTTCGTCAAACAGAATGAGGGAGTAGGGTCTACGTCGAACTGCTTCGGTGAGCTTTCCCCCTTCTTCAAAACCCACATATCCAGGAGGTGGTCCCAAAAGCTTTGCTACTTCATGACGCTCCATATACTCAGTCATGTCGAATCGGATTACTGCATCTTCTTCGTCAAACAATACTTCTGCCAATGTTTTGGCAAGCTCTGTTTTTCCGACTCCGGAAGGCCCTAAAAATACGAAGCTTCCAATGGGTCTACTGTTGGATTTGAGTCCAGCACGACCTCTTCGGACCGCTTGAGAAACGGACGCAACGGCTCGTTCCTGGTCTATCATCCGTTTATGGATGATGTCTTCCATCTTTGTCAACTTATCAGTCTCTTGGGTACCAATTTTCGAGATAGGGATCCCGGTTCGAGCGGCAATAAGATCCTTGATGATGCTTGGAGTCACAGACGTTGTGGTCTGTGCTTTCTTCATGTTGTATTCGTCTTGCTTTCCTTTCAGTTTTGATTCGATCTCGCTAATTTTAGAGCGAAGAATGCGTGCTTTTACTTTTTCTCCTCGTCTCTCATCATCTCCCATTTCTTGGTTGAGTTGAGCTATCCGACTTTCAATTGATTTAATCTCTTCAGGAAGGGATATAAGAGGAAGTCTCACGGCAGCTGCTGCTTCGTCCATAAGGTCAAATCCCTTGTCTGGAAGAAATCTGTCTCCGATATATCTTTTAGAAAGTTTAACGGCAAGTTCGATAACTTCATCTGATATTTTTACTTTGTGAAATGATTCGTACTTATCTCTAGCCGCTTTGAGCATTTTGATAGCTGCTTCTTCTGTTGGCTCGGGGACAACAACGGTTTGGAATCTTCGCTCAAGAGCTGCATCTTTTTCAATGTACTTGCGATATTCTGTAATGGTTGTTGCTCCGATAAATTGGACTTCACCTCGTGCAAGTGCTGGCTTAATGAAATTGGATGCGTCGAGCGCGCCGTCTCCACTTCCTGCACCTATCATGGTGTGCATTTCATCGATAAACATGATTATTTCACCTTTACTTGCTTTGAGCTCATCCATGATATTTTTCATGCGCTCTTCAAACTCACCTCGGTGCGATGCACCTGCAATCACACCCACTAGATCAAGCTGGAGTATTCGTTTATTTAAAAGACTTTCAGGAACTTGTTTTTCGACAATACGCTGAGCCAACCCTTCAATTACTGCCGTTTTTCCCACGCCTGGCTCACCAATTAATGCAGGATTATTTTTGATACGACGAGAGAGTATGTGTACAATTCGTTCAATGACTGGAGCTCGCTCAACCACAGGGTCAAGCTCTCCATTTGCCGCTTTTTGAGTTAGGTCAATGGTAAATTGATCAAGCGCTGATTTAGCTTTTTGTTTCGATCCATTTGCCCCGATACTTGCGACTCCAACTCCCACCACGCCAGCTTTCTTTCCGGTGATTCGCTTATTAATATCTTCTTTGGTGATACCCAGTTTTACTAATACGCGCGCACCTACTCCTTCTCCCTCTTCATATAACGCCAAGAGAAGATGTTCCGGAGAAATAAATTCAAAGCCCAGTTTGCGTGCAACAGTAAGAGAAGTTTCAATGATCTGTTTTACGCGGGGAGCAATTTGAGGAGGAACTGCGCACTCTTCTTTTTTATAAACCTGAGCAAGCTCTTGCTCGACGATCTGTGGTTGAACTTTCAGATCGGTCAGTACTTTAAAAATTTCTCCATCAGTCAAAAGCCCATGGAGGAGATGTTCACTATCCATGTAGGTACTCTTGAGTTCTTTTGCTTTATTATTTGCCTCTACAAACACTTTATTTGACCGTTGAGTTAAGTGGGTCATAATGTCAAGGTCATTTCTTTTTTTATCAGTAATTTGAGACCCGAGAACACCCTGCGCGTTGTCTACCGTCTGCTTTGCCATTTCTTCTTGAGGGGACGCAGGAGGAGGTGTGACACCGCCTACTTCTTGAGGAGTTTGTGTTGGTGCACTACCTGGTTGTGAGGGCACTGGCGGAACCACATCTATCACCTCTTCTGGCTGGTCTACCGTTTGGGCGCCAGGATCTTGGAGAGTGAGTTTTTGAGCTTCTTTAGCTGCTTGCTCGTGAGAGATGGGGGCCACAACTTGAGGGTCTGGCATGACGGGCTGTTGAATGACCTGGACTGGGGGCTGAGGTGCTTGAGCAACGGGCATAGGAGGTTCTCCGATACCGTTGAACGATGATCCTCCGGGAGGACTCCCGATACCGTTATATGACCCACCGTGTGGGACTACTTCTTCTGTTGTTGAGGTGACCGTTGCAACCACCGTACCCGATGAAGATGGAGTTGGGTTTGCATTTGGAGCCTGTTTCTTTATAAAATCAAATATGCCGGCCATGAAATCATTATGGGGAAGGAAAATTCAAATGTCAACGGTGAAATTGGATCACCTCAAGCCACCCGTTGCTATGAGTGCCTTCCTACTACTTTCCCTTGTCTACCTTGTACTTACTCCACCAACCACGCTTAGTCTTGAAACAGGGCCAATGATTGACAGCGGAGATGGGCGTGCAGTAATTCCTAGCATCGTTACTCCTACCCCCAAAAGTGTTTATAAAAAAATCATAGAATCCAATCAAACATACATTGAAAACGTCTTTAAATTCTTAGATAAAGCACCAGAAAATGTACCAACGCAGGTACCCCCAGCTTCCCCTACTCCTAACTCGAACCCCCTTACCCCTGCAAATCCAAGAGGTACTTTTCTCGGAAATTTCGCGCTATATAAACAGTGTGACTACACAAATGTAACCATGTGGGGAGGATGCACCATCTGCAAAGCTGGATGTGGCATAACTGCAGCTGCTATGGTTATTTCATCTCTCAAAGATTCTGGCGTTAACCCGCAAGTATTACACGAGTATTACAGAAAGAATGGCTTCCAAGCGAATTGCGATGGAAGTTATATTGGAGACGCAAAATCAGCCATCGCTTCATATGGACTTCAGACCACCGCAAATTATATTTTCCGTCATCAAAATGCTGTGGAAATAAGTCAGGTTGCAAGTGACATTCGAGGATATATCCAGAATGGCTGGTACGTATTTGCCTTGGCAGAGTTTTGTCAAGGAGGGTGTGGCCACTACTTTATAATTACCGATATTGACGCACAAAATCGTATCACCTCATTTGACCCATATTATGAACCAGGAAGTGTTGTCGCGCCAATTTCATACCTGAATCGTAGTCCATTTCCCAAATTTCGCGTTGCATTTGCAGTCAAAAAAACATGAAAACATACTTAACTAACTTAAGAACTTATCTGGTATTACATAAAAAGATGGTGATAATCGGATTGGCAATCATCTGTGTTTTAATAATCATATTGACGGTCTTAAAACCAACCAGAACACCTCTTCCTGCTGAAAATGGAGACAATATCACGCCTACCAAATCCTTGGAAATCCGTGAGCCGTCTCCAACTCCCACCATTCCCATCTCGATCCATCCTGATTCCCCCAATTTTCCCATTGTATCTCCCCTCCCTCAAACAGGAGCTCTCGAAGAGCCCCTGGAACAATCTCAGATTGACAGCATTAACCAGGAGCAAGCCCTCAGAGCAAAATCACCTCTTCGAGAATCGAAATTTACGGTAACGTATGATTGGGGAATAGATATATTTTATCTTGAGTTGTCAGACCCCAAAAATGATGCACTTGATGCGTTTAATCAGTGGAGAGTAACGAGCTATAATGCGATTCCTGAGTCTCGATTTCAATTAAAATAACAATCTCTCATATTCACCTCTTTTTATGAAATATCTTGCCTTACTACTTTTCACAGCGCTTCTCACCCTCGTACCTTCATGGTTTGTGGTTGTTGCTGAAGAAAAGACACCCTTGAGTCTCGTGCCTTCTCAACAGAGAGGGTATTCTGTTTGGACGGTATCACCCACTCCTGCGTTTTTTAAAATGCAGGAATCTTCTCAAAAAGCAACGGAAAAGTATCTAGATATTCTGTTTGGCAGAGGCTCAACCGCCCCGTTTGCCCCAAACCCCACGCAGATGCCACGCCCCATTACCCCCGTTCCCGAGTATAGTGGACCGGATCTGAGCCCAGGAGACTTGACTCTTACTGACACAGGGATGACTTATTCAGTTGAGACAGTTAATAATGTGCGCAATTGCTTGGGAAACTTTGACGTGTATAAAAAAGCAGAAGGTGAAACGGGAGTACCTTGGAAAGTACTTGCAGCAATTCACTTTATTGAGGGCAGTTGCAACGCAAATCAATCTTGTGTAAGCGGGAGGAAGCTTGGTAATAATGAACCTGACTTACATGGAAATTGTTCTCAAAACAACGTTCCGGGGAAACCAAAACCGCTACCGGGGGGAGGTTGTGGGTTTACCACTCTGGAAGATTCGTGCATATATGGAGCCAATCATTTAAAAGGAAAACTCGTCGAAACAAGACCAATCACTTTCACTCTCATTGACCAACTCGCAAAAGCACTCGGAAGGTATAATGGCACAGGGAACGCAAACTGTAACAAAGTAAACAAATTTCTTCCGTATTGTCCTGTTCCCTACGAAGGTTATGATCATATATATCCATTTAGTAAGTACGACACAATCCATGAGACCATGTATGTTGTGTATTGTGCAGACTATACGCCTTGTAGCCCCCCTAAAGTGTGGAATCGTACGGGGGCCCTTGCAGTAATGCAGATTTTAACAAAATTGGGATATTAACTTTCTATGTTTACCCACCGAAAACTTATTGTCATCATTGCAGGGCTTATTTTACTTCTCTTACTCATTGTTATGGGAATTGTTCTCGTGTCACAGAAACCTTCGCAAGATACAAGCTCTCTCGCGCAATTTCCTAAAACCCAAAAGTTTGCACCTCGGATTCCTCAAGTTACAAGCCTACCTCGAATTT
>CALESU010000234.1 GCA_937914905.1 uncultured bacterium | reverse complement strand
AGTGGGGGAGCATTCTCAGTATGACTGAGCATCCCACGAACATACCCTACCGGGTCTTGGGGAAATTCCTGCGTTTCATTTATCTCATAGTTTTCTCTTTCAGTTGGTTTAGACATATAATACGAATATTATGAAAAAATATAGTATATAATATTGTTCTTGTTTTTACCACCTCAAAAGTGCAAAATTGAAAAGAACTTGCTAATGGTAAATACGTTTGTAAAGAGCGCTCGTTCAATCTAAAGCATCTTTTCCTCAAAAAACCATTTGTTTCTGGAAAATATGTATGATACTATATGATAATTCACATTTCATACTATATATGACACATGAAATAGGGCAGGTTTTAGGTCCACAATATGGCTTACGCTCGTATATGGAGGCGTTCGAACCGATCAGAAGTGACCATGTTGCGAGCCGAGTCGACATGATAAATGATGGAGTCTCAGTAATTGTTACGAGGGGCGCTTATGTAGATCGGCATAATAGGCTCAGACAGCCAACCTCATTAGAAACACCCGACCTTCCTTCAAGCGGTCTCGTACAAGCTGGTCATGACAGAGTCACTATTATAAATCTCGCTGTAAAACTTGGAATTATTGATCCTCGGTTGTTTATCACAACAAGCGGTGATTGCCCATTAGATCTACATATGGATCGGGTTGGTGGAGTATTGGAAGCCAATAGTTTTCGAACGACCCAAGGGAAAGGTTTGATAAGACCTTTAACTGAGACGGAATTAAACACTCAGATTAAACCTGTGCCAGATAATCATCACCGCGTTGTTGTTCATTATGGAAACGTAGCAGCGAGACAATTGCAGGATTTTGGTTTAAATCAACGAAGCGATGGCTCAGAGAGGCCTATATATACACAGGAGTGGTCTGATGACACGCTGGGGGAAGCAGCATTTATGCCACAACACATGAGAGAAGAAGCCCAAGACCCATCTTTCGCCACTCATTTAGCGGAAGCTGGAGGAAGTGTCACGGTTGTATCTAGTGCTGAACAGCTTCCTCGACTTCAACTTGCGCGTTTGTTTACCCTATTCCAAGATCCTTCACCTCAATCGCAAGAAGAAGCCAGATTACAAACATTAGAATGGAGAAATAAAACAAAGATAAACCCGGCAGTACTCTATTTTTCCATGCATAGAGATGCCATTACTCAGATGGCAATAGAAGGTACGTTGGACCAAACTCAAGTGGCTAAAGTATTATATTTTATTGACCAACTCAACACGGAAGACGAAAGCGAAGGTAGTCTATTTTCACCAGAAAATATGAAAGTTTCGTCAGATACACTTTTTTCACATCCTCGATTTGCTGGTATCGCTGACCGAGCTCTTCCCACACTATCTGAAGATCTTCAATGGATGAGAAATAGCGGCATACAAATAAACGATATAATGGTGGAAGAAATTGCTATAGCAATACAAAAATCTCTTGAAGCAGATCCGGATCCGAAGAGGCAAAGAGTAGGAAGTATTCTCATCGAAAAATGGCTTGCGCGAATATACCACGATGAACCAGCAAAAAATCCTTTACTCAAAACAATAATTCGTGAACTTGAAGGTCCATTAGATCAACTTAAGAGCATGTATTATGCTCAAGGGGAAAGAAAAAATGAGAAACTACAGTTCGAGGCCGATATTCGATCTGCATATTTCCCAAATTAAAGCGCTTCGTACTATTTTGCAACTCCCGCCCCATCTGCGGGCGTGAATGGCAAATACTCCAATCCCGGACCATATGCGCTATCAAGTTCTTTTTTGAATGACTCCATGCGCTCGTTTCGAACTAACGCAAGGGCTATTGCTGAAAATCCACCGCCCATATTGCGCATTCCTACAACGCCTTCGATATTTCGTCCTTCAGTAACGAGTTTGGTCAACTCGGGTGTTTGCGCATCTAGTTCATAGAGTTCAAGTGCACTTTTTCCTGATGCAGTGAGAATTGCACCAAATCGTTCAATTTCGCCCTTCTCGAGAGCTTCCACCGCATCAAGGACGCGCTGATTTTCATAGACGATATGCTCCACGCGTTTTCGCATTTCTGGATCGATTTTCTCAAGCTCTATTCGCTTGGATTCAAAATCTGAAACCGTAACATCGCGGAGACTCTTCAGCTCTCTCTCGAGCATTTCGGCTAATATGGGCACACTTCGTTCGCATTGTGCACGTCGTGCCGGATATCCGCTTGTGCCCAAATTGCGCTTTACTTCCTTGTCAACTATTACCACAAATGACATATTGTGCTTGGTAAGATCCACAGGAATCTGTCTCAATTCCGAAACAGGCATGTCGTGCGAAGGAAGAAAATCTAAGAAAAGCAGATGGTCTTTTTTGGTAAGCCCAGAAGATGCTTGATCCAAAAAACCGCAAGGAACTTCTACTAAAGAACCATTTTCAGCTTTTTGGCACATATGTGATTTTTCCACCGCATCCATCTCAACTCCCAAGAGGGCAAGAATCCCGGTGGAAAGTGAGAGCTCAAGAGCTGCTGAGCTTGAAACGCCTCCCGAACTGGGGACATCACTGTCAATTAAGATGTTCATTCCGGTAATCGTGTTACTTACTTTCATTAGTTCTCCAATCACCCCTTTAATGTAGTTTAGCCAATCTCCGTGTGCACCTTTTTCGATCTGATCCAGGGAAAAAATGGATGGTTCTTTTGAAAAAGTAGTGGAATATACGTGTACAAATCTGTCTTCACGCTTTCCCAAAAGCGTAATTGTTTTTCGATTAATCCCGGCAGAAAGGGCATATCCATTGTTATAGTCAGTGTGGTTTCCGATAATTTCAGCGCGACCAGGGGCTTGAGAGATGATGAGAGGTTCGGTTTTGAAAGTGGAAAAAAATGTCTGCTTTGCGTGAGAAACTCGGTCAGAAAAAGTGTGATCTGTCATGGATATGTGAACAAAATAATAATGGTTTAGACGAATTCTTTTAATTTTTGAAATAGAGTTGTTTCATACTCGAGAAATGCTTTGCTCCTTCGTACTTCGCCATCTCGAGGACGTGGTAAATCTACTGAAACCTTAAGCACAATCTCTCCTGGAGACGGTCTCATGACATATATTGTATCTGATAATACTACAGATTCTGAGATTGAGTGGGTAATGTACACAATAGTTAGCTTGAGCTCTTTCCACACCCGCAATAGAGAGTTTTGCACACGTGTTTTTGTCTCGATATCCAATGCGCTAAAAGGCTCGTCAAGAATCAATACTTCAGGAGCATATGCGATGGCTCGTGCAATATTGAGCCTTTGTTTTAGTCCTCCTGAAAGTTGACCGGGATAGAGGTGTGCGTGTTTTTCTAAGCCAAATTCATTCATGATAAAAGCTGCTTTTTCTTTTTTGTCGTTTTCAGAAATATGCTGAGAATACATTTCCA
>CALESU010000233.1 GCA_937914905.1 uncultured bacterium | reverse complement strand
TCACAAACTCTCCTGGACAGATTTACAAAAAGATTGCGTTGAGATATACCAATCGAAATTAAAAGATGTCCAAATTGATCAGATCATATCTATTTGTCGTGGCGGAGATGTGGTTTCTCGGATCTTTTCGGATCTTTTAGGGACTCTCCCCATTTCTCATATAACACTCACTTCGTATAAAGACATGAAGAAACAAAAAATCCCCATGATCACGGAAGAACCTCAAAAGGATATGACTGAAAAAACTATTTTGATTATTGATGAAGTTTCAGATACCGGACAAACATTTGAAATGGTAGTACAGTATTTTTCAAAAAGAGGAGTAAAGAAAATCTACACACTGTCCCCGTATGTCAAACCGCACACCACGTTTATCCCTGATTTTTTCCATACAAAAATAGATGCATGGATTGTTTTTCCCTATGATCTTCGAGAAACAGCAGAAGGTTTTACCAAAATGTTGGGAAGCAAGAGTCATGCAAGAGAACAAATGAAAGAGATCGGATTTCAAGATTGGGAAATACATGCGGCCCTCCCTCAAGACTTAGGCTGAAGAAACGGAAACTTCATTCTTTTTAATTCCCTTCTCAATACTACTGCGCAAAAAATAATCACAAAAACCCCAACGCCAATACTGAAATACCCGGTAAAATAATCAGGCTTTATCTTCGTCGTCACATCCTGAAATGCCGAATAGATAACTACACATGACATGAGAATGAGAGTTGTCAAGAAAAATATCTTCATATTCCTCTAGTATAATATATCGTAGCAATCTCAATGCCCCTATGAAATCTGTGCTTATCGCAACCACGAATCCAGGAAAACTCGCAGAAATCAAAATCGCTCTTTCACCCCTAAAGAAACAAGGCGTTACTGTTTTGGACCTCTCCTCGTTTCCAGAAATAGAACCGCCAGAAGAAACGGGAGCCACATTTGAAGAAAATGCTCGACTGAAAGCATCGTATTATGCAGAAAAAACTCAGTTACCCACAATTGCTGATGACGGCGGAATTATGATTGATGCTCTGCACGGAGAACCAGGAGTCAAGTCTCGTAGGTGGCCAGGATATGAAGCTTCTGATCAGGAATTAATAGACTTTACTCTAACCAAACTGGCAGGTGTCCCCCTCACAAAACGCACTGCA
>CALESU010000232.1 GCA_937914905.1 uncultured bacterium | reverse complement strand
AACTGAAACCGAAACTGCTTCGGAAACGAACATAATTATCGAAAACAAACCTCCTTTTTTTGACCATCTTAAATCGTTGATCGATGTTCCCGTAGAGACAATATTGCAAGAAAGTAAAAGATATGAGAAGCCCTATCTTGCATTTCAGGCGGTCCGTCACGTGGGAATGGGGTATGTTGGGTTTGAACCATATCTCCTTGGGAACGCATCAATGGATCAAAGTTGGCTCCTTGAAGATGCAAAACAGAAAATTCGTGAATTGAATAAAAACCCCGAATTAAAACGCATGATTGTACAGACGCTTCGAGATGAGCAGGTTTTTATACCGGCCTTGACATTGCTTAGTAGTGAGTTGGGAGCGTTAACGGCGCGTTTACGAGCACAGACAAGCTTGCATGCAGAGGCTTCCAGCTTCCGATCCAATTTGTATGGAAAATTAGAGAATAGTAGCATCTCCTATACGATAGATAAAGATTCAACCAGACAGCGCTATATTCTCCCTCAGATTTCTATTCCCGCAACCGCATCAATTGCGCCTTCTCAAAGCGAAAGCATGTTTTCGCCGGAAGAGTATTTGTCATTGCTTGGAAAAGTAGGTCATCCCCTGGTGCGCGCAAGCTTGAGACATCTGAAGTAAGGTGCGAGAAGTATGTAATAAAAAGAATCCACCCAAGATTGGGTGGATTCAAAAAATACTCAGTATTTTTGTTCTTATTTGGGCATGATAACACTATCTATCACATGGATGACTCCATTTGATGCTTCTATGTCTGGCGTAACTACTTTTGCAGCATCGATCATTACAGTTCCGCTTTCAACTTTAATGGCGATATCACTTCCTTGAACTGTTTTTGCAGAAGTAAGATTTACCACATCGGTTGACATTACTTTTCCTGGAACCACGTGATAAGTAAGGATACTTACCAGTTTTTCTTTATTTTCAGGTTTTAATAAGTCTTCTACGGTGCCTGCTGGGAGGGCTGCAAATGCTGCATCTGTCGGAGCAAACACGGTAAATGGCCCCTCACTTTGTAATGTTTCAACAAGTCCCGCTGCTTGAGCTGCTGCAACGAGTGTTTTGAAATTGCCAGCTTCTTGCGCAACATCAACTATTGTTTTGTTTGTCATAGTAACTTCTTCCATTGAATTGGTAACTTCATTCTGATTCATCACTTCTTTTGTCTCTACGGGAGTCTTTGAGTTTCCACCGGCGGTAAGGAGATACCCTACTATGCCAACTGCCAATACAACTACGAATGCAATAATAACTTTGTTATTCATTTTATTTCACCTCCTTTTCTATTTTGTGAATTAGTAATGATTGCTCGCAATATAAAATCAGCGATGTCTTCTATGAGTTGATCGAGTTCTTCCTCTTTCGGAATCTGGGGATAGTACTCAAGAACAAACCCATTGATCGCATGGGTAATAACTTTTGCATCCTTGGTAAGATTACTTATGTGAAATTCTTGGGTTTCCATACCAAACTCGAGCACTTCTTCTACATGTAAATAAGCTTTTGTAGGAACGTAACCCCCAGCTTCCTGCGCTGTAAACTGTTTTCTAAATGCAGCGTAATACTTTAATATGGTCACCACTTCTGGTGCATGTTCAAATTGGAAACGAATGATTTGTTTTATACGTTCACGAGCCGTAGCAAGAGCGGGGAGTTTTGCTCGTTTTTTTCCAAGTTGAGAATTGATGCTGTCAAACATTTCCTTCAACAGAACATCTTTATCTTTGTAGTAATGATAGATAACAGATTTGGCTATGTGAGATTTTTCTGCAACTACACTCATGGATATTCCTTCGTATCCATGCTGTGCAAATATTTTTGCTGTTTGTTTAATTATGTTGTCCTGTGTTTTCATATCTTTATACCGAACGTTCGATATATAAAAGATATACTACAGATATTTACCTGTCAAGGGGTATTTCAAAAAGAGCACGAAGTGTCAACTCCTCGTTATGTACAAATTTCAAAACCAATCTCTACTTGTCTTGAAAAAGTCGGTACAAAACAATCGGCAATCGCACGGTTTGAAGCGGGAAATGTAATTCCTTCATTAGATTTTCTTGAACGAGTGGCGAGCGTTATCAAAGCGAAGTGGAAGAGTCAAAGAGCATGCGAATTATCTCATTGAGTTTTTGCACCTGATCTTCGTTCACTTGGTACGTATTTTCATTCATGTATAGTTTCTTGTTGATCTCAACCATAATGCTCGACACCTGTTTTTCCTTCCGGTAATACGAAAGGGGAACAATGGTTCCTATATAGGGTTTGTTCAAAGCCACGGTGAAACCATGCGTTTTGAAATGCGAAGTCAATCTCGTTATGAGCCAAGACGGTGTGTGATAATTGTCAGTTCCCAGGCAAATATCCGGGCGATCCAAATCTTGTTGGAGTTCTCTTTTGAGAGGAGTGCTTGAGAACGAGTGACAATCGAAGATGATCGCGCTCTCACCGGATTTTAATTTATTATTTACTGCATCCGTGAGTTTCTTATGATGAGGAGTATATAAATTCTCGATAATCCTTTTCTTATGGTTCTCGTTTTCTGTACGAAGGAGCTCTCCATTGTCAGTATGAGTGTAGTAAATACCCATTCCTTTTGCATGCATCGGTTCTTCTGTATCGGGAAGTCGCTCAACATCGCAAAACACGCGGTTAAAATGAGCGGTCACGGTATCCCCGCCGGGAACGGCATATATCCTCTCAGTTGCCCAATCGGTAAGCAAATTCATTTCACTTTGCATCAATTGGTCATTGGTATAAAAGCTATTATTGGGGATAATCGGCGAGGAGTGGGGAATATGGAAAATGCTTTGACTTAAGGAAATGTGTTGCATAGGGAAAGTATATAAAAATAGTCAGATAAGATATTTATATATGAGTATTTATACCATATAATTTGAACATATGGCTTGGCAAATCCTAGAATATGAATCAATACGTAAAGGGAGGCCAGTGACTGAATTCATCCAAAAACAAAAACCGAAAACAATTGCAAAAATTATCCATCTCGTAGACCTTCTTGAAGAGTATGGTCCAATGCTTGCCATGCCTCATGCAAAAAAGGTGGATGCATTTCTTTATGAGCTCAGAGCAAGAGGTAAAGATGAGATTCGTATTTTGTATGGATTTGTAGGCAAAATAATCTATTTACTTCATGGCTTTAAGAAACAAACTCAAAAGACACCCGTCAAAGAACTTGATACTGCAAGACAAAGAATTATGTCAGTGAAAAAAAGATAGCATCTATGTTATACTAAGCTCATATGAGAAATTGGAACAATATCAAAACAGAACTCCTGCAAGATAAAGTAGTTCAAAAAGAATATGATCGATTATCTCCTCGATATGAGGCAATTTCTCAACTTATCTCTGCCCGTCTCGAAAAGGGAATTACTCAAAAAGAACTTGCACAAAAAGTCGGTACGAAACAATCTGCAATCGCAAGGTTCGAAGCCGGAAATGTAAATCCTTCGTTGGATTTTCTCGAACGAGTGGCGGGGGTTATGGGGTATAAGGTGAGGGTGGGATTGGTAAAGTGAACAATGTATCGTATCTCAATCTAATACTTACATCTTCAGTTCGTGAAATTCTTCAAACTTGTCCTGTAATACAATTCAAAAACCATATAGCATGAAAACGCCTTTGATATAATTTTCGTATGAATCGCATCCTTCTCCTCCGTGTCATTCATGGATTATTTGCAATCTATTTTATTCTCTGCCTCATTTATCTCTACTATGCTGCCATATTCTCACGTATCGATATGGTTCTTTTTATTGCACTGATAAGTCTTGGGATGGAAGGGTTGGCGGTATTTGTGATCAATAAGGGTGATTGTCCCCTCATTCACATTCAAAGAAAAATAGGAGATGAAACTCCCTTTTTCAATCTCTTTCTTCCCGCGCAGTATGCAAAGCAAGCAATCCCTTTTTTCGTTAAAATAGCTTGGGTGGGAATTGGAATTCTCATTCTACGGCTGATAGTAGTATTGGGTGAAGTTGGCACTACGTAGATTCTCCTCCCCCCTCACTCTTTCGGTATCAAATCCACCAGATGATTCAGAAGTTCCTGATAGTCACACATCGCAAGACAAATTCCCTGATCTCCACTTCCATAATACACGTAGAGATTTTCTCCAAAAACTACGGCGCCTTCAGGGAAGGTGACATGATTTACGATGCCATGCGTTTCTCGCTCCGTTTCAGGTTTTAATACATGGTCCACATTTGCAAGAATTTTTCTCGGATTGTGCAGGTCTAAAAGCGCTGCGCTGATGGACCACTCGGTATGATTGTCTACAGTGGTGAGCGCGCTATAGATAAAGAGCCATCCATGGAGGGAAAGAGTGTA
>CALESU010000231.1 GCA_937914905.1 uncultured bacterium | reverse complement strand
AAGCCACTGGCTTTCGGAGAAGAGACTGATCCCAAGATCAAGAACGATAGTGTCGAAAATAATGAGAGTTGTATTTAAAAAATCCTCATGAAAGATTCTTTGAGATATGTTGTAAAAAATCCCGTTCTCCTTATTGTAATAATCCCTGCATTTATCCTTACCCTGATTAATACCATTTTTGACGGACAAATGGGATGTGTACAAAACAACTGTGGATTTATTGTGGGAACCAATTTTCGGGATGGTATTTGGTTCCAGGCTGTTGCCGCAACTTCTTTTAAAACATTCCCCTTCCAGATGCCAAATTATGCAGGAGAGATTCTTCGCGGATATCATTATTTACCTAACCTAATTGCCTACATCCTCTCCTTCGCAGGAATCCCTATTGCCGTGACGTTCTACAAACTTCTACCTATTGCTTATATGACCGGAATGACCTTTCTTGCGATAAAACTTGCTCGAACTATCTACGACAAAATTATTTTTGTAGGAATATTTTTATTCTCACTCTTTTTTGGCATGCACCTCTCCCTTCTTACCTCTCTTTATCATTATGGAGAGATTCGAAATGGAGCTCTCATAAACACATTTCAAGCTACTCGGATTCTTGAGAGTCCGCATCTTGCCTTTGCCCTTCTTGGATTATTTTATGTTGTTTTGAAGCTTTACACAAAACAACTCACACAGAAAGACTATTTCTTAAATGCAGCGATCATTTTTCTTACATTAGGAACAAAATTTTATGTAGCATTTTCCATTATTGTGATTCTTGCGATATACGAACTTATCAACGCAATACGGTCGAAAAAACTCATTCCTTTGATAAAAATTGGGTCCTTATACTTATTTAGCACAATCTGTGGTATTCTCGTATTTTACGATCCGTTCTCAGCAACATCCTCTGGCTCAATTTTTATTTTCTCGCCTTTTGCAACGGTCCACCACTTGATTGAAACTCCAGATCTTTTTTATAGCCAAAGCATGGTTCTTGCAAGGTATTTTTTATATGAAGCAGGTTGGTCCCCCCGACTTGTTCTCATTGAATTATTTTCTGTATTTCTTTTTGTGGTGTATTATTTTGGGACAAGAGTACTCAGTTTTTTGTACTTTTTAAATCCCACGAATCTCAAAAAACTCAAGCCAGTAGAAATTGCAATTGGAATCTCCTTGCTCATTTCAATTCTGATTTCTGTGCTATTTATTCAAAAAGGAGATTGGTATAATCCCATTCAATTTTCAGTACCCGCTGCTTATTTATCGGTAATTTTTCTTTCGAAATGGTTGTATGGTTTGGTAAAAAGTAATAGATTGTTTGGTTATGGAGTCATTGGAATATTTATTGTAGTAACTTTCCCCGCTCATTTTATAAACCTCAAATACTTTACAAGCTCTGCTAGACTAGTAATTCCCCAAGACGAAGTTTCTGCATTAGAATTTCTCAAAAAACAGCCACCTGGTGTGGTTTTTTCTCCCATTGATATATTCGATATGGCTTATGTATCAGCCTTTACGGGAAAGTCTTCTTATCTCAATTTTACGAACACACTTGAAAATAGTGGAGTAGATT
>CALESU010000230.1 GCA_937914905.1 uncultured bacterium | reverse complement strand
GGGCAGGGTTGGTGACAGTGAAATCATCTCCCACAACCTGGAACCCTTCTTGAGTCGCGATTTTCGTAAACGCGGTAAACGAATCCCAATCATCCTCATGAAAAGGGTCTTCAAATGAGGCAACGTTATATTCTTTTCGTAAGCTTTGATAAAACGCAATAAGCTCCTGGGGAGAAATTGTTTTATTGTCTTTCTTTAATACATATGCGCCGTCCTGGAAAAATTCTGATGCTGCAGCATCCATTGCAAGCTCAAAATCCGTGCCATTTTGATACCCCAACGAAGAGGCTGCTTGTAAAATGGCCTCATATGCCTGCCCATTTGATGTGAAGGCGGGAGAGTATCCACCTTCATCTCCCACCAAGGGAGAATAGCCCCCTTTTTTCAGTTGAGTTCCGAGTTCCGCAAAAATTTCTGCGGCCACACGAGTACTTTCGGTTGGTTTATGGGAAGTAGGAATGATGATGAACTCTTGAATATCAAAGTTCCAGTTTGCATGTTTTCCTCCATTGATTAGATTGACCATCAA
The DNA here is from genome assembly GCA_937914905.1 of uncultured bacterium. GTDB lineage: Bacteria > Patescibacteriota > Microgenomatia > UBA1406 > GWC2-37-13 > UBA1450. Next base: position 3,167 of record CALESU010000230.1, on the reverse strand, counting down.
GCGGGGAAAGGTAAGGGGGGCGTCCTGAGTGTACGTGTCATGAATAAAAGACCACAAGGGTTTACGAGCTTGGTGCGAAGCCGCTCGCATGAGCGCCATACTGACACTCAATATGGCATTTGCGCCGCAATGAGATTTTTCTTGAGTCCCATCAATCTCAATCATGCGAGAGTCAAGAGCACTCAGATCGTCAAGCTTTTCTCCAATCAACGCTTGTGCGATGGGTCCGTTAACCATGGAAACTGCTTTGGTAACTCCCTGCCCAGCAAATCGTTTTGCGTCTCCATCGCGAAGCTCGAGAGCTTCGTGCGAGCCAGTTGATGCGCCTGAAGGGACCGAGGCCTGGTGTACCGAATGATCGTCAAGAGTAATAAACGTACGAACTGTGGGTTTTCCGCGGGAATCAAGAACCTCAATTCCCTCGATGTGGGTAATGGTCATATTGCACTCATAATAGCATATAATAACTTTCATGAAATTGATTTTCATCCGTCATGGAGAAAGTATTGGAAACACGAAGCAGGGATTTATCTCCGGACAAAGCGATACGCAAGGATTGTCTGAAAAAGGGAAGATTCAAATAATCAAAGCCTCGTGGGAATTGAGGTCTATGCGCACGGACAAACTTTATGCGAGTCCGGTGGTACGGGCACAAGAGACCGCAACAATTCTCGCAAGATATGCCGGAGTCCCTATCAAAACACTTCCTTGGTTGTCCGAACTCCATCACGGTGTATTTGAAGGTCATTTTTGGTGGGAAGTGATTCCCAACATCCCCACCCCATGGCGCTCCCGCCGTGAAGACTTCAGAACTCCTTACCCCCAAGGAGAGAGTATGCGCGATGTTTTGAAAAGGACATCTCAGGGACTTTCCGAGTGGCTTTCAAAGCATGCGGGAATGGATGGGGTATTCACATTTGTAGCACATCAAGCAGTGATCACCTGCATGAGATATTATGTTGAACACGGGGGGTTTGATGCAGTACAAACAAGTGAACAAGAGGCTCATTTTTTGAAGTATCTGCATGAGAAAAAGCTTGATAATGGTGGCTTTATGATAGTAACGCCTCATCAAAATGGAGCCAGTTTTGAAGTAAAAGAAATGCCTCCCAGTGAAAGCGTGAAGCCGTCAAAACAGTCGGTGGTATTTTATGCACAAGGAATATTGTCTCTTTCTGCGCCCCCGGATGCAGAACGAATGGAAACAGCCTCCACGAATGCGGTGTACAAACTGTCCACACCGCAAGAATATATGCTCAAGGTAGTAAAAAGTGATGACGCTGAGATGTTTCGTCGTCAAATCATGCTGTATGAGTATCTCCATGCCCAAAAAATTCAAGCACCGCACATCATATCGCATGATAATACCCATGCATTTTTTCCGTATCCGGTACTATTGCAAGACTATATTCAAGGAACGGAGCTAAAACAGTGTCTGATCCAACACCCTTCGGAGGTTCGTGGTCTACTTACATCTATCTTCCATCATCTTGATACCATTCATGCGATTCCCGTGGACGAAGTGAAGTCGTTCTGGTTTCCGCCGGTATCTGAAGAGTTTCTTGACTGGAGAACCTACATGAAATGCAACATAGACAAAACACTGCACGTATTGAAAGAAAATGAGAGAACATCGCCCTTTTTCCCCGTACTTTTTGACAAACTAGTTTCCCTCAAAGACTATATCCATGAGGGGAGGTATCGCATGGAACCCATTCATGGGGATGTGGGGGCGGGGAATATTATTGTTGGTCACGAAAACGGATGCAAACTTTTGAGAATTATTGATTACGAATGGGCACGAGTTGGAGATGGCTTGTGGGATTTTGCGTATTTGTGGGGTTGGCTCGAAAGAGATAACGAAGAAGCAGCATCTCTGTGGGGAGATATTCTTCGCAACCATTTACCAAGCCAATTGGATCAGATCGAATGGTTTCGTATTTTATTTCACGCATGGACCGTTCGAGATATGCTTGAGTATCCCGATCATGTCATACGACTGCGAAGAGGTGCAAAATCTCACAAGATCCTCGAGCGTTTTCTGCTACCATAAAAGATATGGAATTGTTCATAGAGATAAGTGGTATTGTGGTGTTGGCGACACTCATCTCTCTCTTCATGCGTTTTTTGAAACAACCCCTTATTGTCGGCTATATTCTTACCGGAATCATCATTGGTCCCAATGTCCTTGATATTCTTCATAGTGAAGAAGTCTTGGAGCTTTTTTCAAAAATTGGTATCACCATTCTCCTTTTTATTGTGGGCCTCAATATGAGTCCACGCGTGATTCGCGAAGTGGGTAAGGTTTCGCTCATCACCGGAGTGGGTCAAGTAGTAATCACTACTCTCGTGGGGTTCTGCCTCTCTTTACTCTTGGGTATTGACAAAGTTGCGGCACTTTTTGTTTCCATCGCGCTTACCTTTAGTAGCACTATTGTAATTCTCAAACTCTTATCTGATAAAGGAGACCTGAATGCGCTATATGGGAAAATTGCAATAGGATTTCTCTTGGTGCAAGATATTATCGCTACCATCATATTGTTGGTTATGTCCTCTTTTGCATCTTCTTCCGACGGGAATGTTATGACGATGGCCCTGATTACTCTCGCAAAAGGAGTCTTGCTGATTGGGGTCATTTTTGGAGTAAGTAATATGATATTGCCAAAACTCAGCAGATTTGTTGCCTCGTCACAAGAGATGCTGTTTCTCTTCTCGATCAGTTGGGGAATGGGCATGGCTTCGTTCTTTTTATTCCTCGGGTTTTCGGTTGAGATTGGAGCATTAGTGGCAGGAGTTTCCCTTGCAGTGACCCCATACGCGTATGAAGCAGCATCTCGGTTGAGGCCTCTTCGTGATTTTTTCATTCTCCTATTCTTCATACTGCTTGGAGCAGAGATGGTATTTGACAATATTGCGTCGTACGCAATCCCAGCAGTTGTTCTTTCACTTTTTGTTCTCATAGGAAATCCCGTCATTATGGTAATTATTATGAACTTGCTTGGGTTTAGTAGGCGCACAGGGTTTCATGCAGGTATGACCGTGGCACAAATCAGCGAGTTTTCCCTCATCTTGGCAACTGTGGGTTTTGAGATGGGCGCACTTTCACGAGAAATATTATCCCTTATTACTCTCGTAGGATTAATCACGATAACAGGATCAACATATCT
>CALESU010000229.1 GCA_937914905.1 uncultured bacterium | reverse complement strand
CATCTTCTGGGTCTGTCGTATTTACTGACAGCCCGGTGCCAAGCTCAAATCCTGCCCGATACGCCATACGCGGAATGATGCGCATATACCAATTCTCGCCCGGATAAATGTAAAAATTATAGCTAAACCCTGGCCCCGTTTTACTTTTTTCGTCGTAAATAACTTCGAGCTTTTTCATGATTTCCTGATAGAGTTCCAACAGATCTGTAATTTCCACGTCCGTAATACTTCCAAACAGTGTGTCTTCGCGCTTAGGCGCAATCCACACTTCATACGGCCATTGAGAAAAATCAGGACAATAGACATCGAAATGCTCCGTGCTCTTGACCATATTGTCTTTTGGCTCACGTGCGATGGTGGACAAGTTGATTTGATGAGGAAGTACGACAAGTTGTGTGTGAGGATGGGCCAAAGATGCTCCCGCATGTTCGCCTCGGTTGCAAAACAAGATCACATGCCCCTGCTTGCAGTAATAATTGAAGCGTTCGCGAAATGCTTGAAAGACTTTTTGTGCGTGCTCGGGATCCATTTCATGCAAATCTTCCTCTCCGGGACCGTGGATCACAACTTCATGGAAATCTGAAATGGGATACTTATTTTCAATTACGCGCACTTCCCAGCCCGGACTCCCCGGTTCGCCAGGTCCAATGCGAAATACTTCTTTGGTGGTTAACGCTTCGTTCCCTGGACCAAAAGGATCAACGAGAGCCTGCGTAGAATCTCGCACATCATCTGGCCTCCCATTTCTCCGTGTGGAAATAATCACCCACCTGCGCGATGAGATGTCTGGGACATATTTTGACATAGTATGTATTATTAAGAATGAGTTAATTCTATGCTGTTGTATTTCAGAATACCAAATCCCGTCGTATAATACTTCTATATGCAGTATATACTCATGGGTCTGGGAAATCCCGGCACTCGCTATGAAAAAACGCGACATAATGTGGGATTTATGTTTCTTGACTCACTCAAGACCCATGCGGAAACCCAAATCGGGGAAAAGTATGAGTGGAAATTAGATAAATATGCCGATGCCAAGCTCCTTGAGCTTCCTTTATCCGCCCTTTTGCATAATAAATCTGAACAGGTAACTCCCGAACCTACAACGAACAACTCACAACCAACAACCCTCCTCCTTGTAAAGCCCCAAACATTTATGAACCGCTCTGGATTTAGCGCAAACAAGCTTCTTGCGAATACGGTATTTCATTCACAAACAATTAATAATGAACTTGCCTTACCGGATAACAGGCAAAATACAACTCTTATCGTAATTCATGACGATCTCGATATTCACTTGGGCGATTTCAAATTGTCTTTTGGCAAAGGTCCCAAATTGCACAATGGCATTGCGTCAATCGAGTCATCGCTTCGCTTCAAAGACTTCTGGCGTGTGCGAATTGGCGTGGATAATCGCACGGATAGACTGATTTCAGGAGAAGAGTATGTACTTGGATCGATGAGACCAGAAGAAGCACGGATACTACAGGATCTCTTTTCTGGACAACTCATTTCCACTCTTTTGACTCAGATCGTTCACTGAACATAACCTCAAAAACTCCCTTTCGCAAGAGAAAGTGCATGATGAGTTTTATCTGTCAAGGCAGGCAGTAAAGCATGTGTGGTATAATAGGATTATGCACAAGAAGCTCAGGATTTTATACCTCTCCATCTTCCCATTTTATGGGTCAGGTTCGGGAACTTATGCACGATATCTCGCTAAAACGGTCAATAAAAAACATACCGTTGCGATAGTCTCGCCAGATGCACGACCCGTAAATGGCGCGAAGCTGTACCTTTTGGATGCTCCGTATAAAGTCGCTTTTACTGGCCACCCGGAATGGCCCGATTGTCAGCTGTTTACTGAAATCTCAAACATGCAAATTCTGGAACTGCATAAGTCATACCTTGATTCCTGCGCAAAGGCTGTGGAGGACTTTAAACCAGATATAATTCATGTACATCATGGATTCCCTTTTTCGTGGGCAGCTCGTTTTATGAAGTCCACCTATCAGGTTCCTTACGTCATCACCATTCATGGCTCTGAACTCCCGACAGCACAAAAAGATAAGCGATATATCGCACTCTCCATGGATAGTTTGCGCAAAGCCCGCAGAATAATTCCGAATTCAAATTACACAAAAGACTGGACATTGAAAGTATTTGGAGATGAGTTTCGCAGTAATATGCGCGTAATCCCCGGAGGAGTTGATATTGCTCGATTCAAACCTGTTAGCACTGCCGCAATTGATAAAGAACTGGACTTAAAAGGTAAAAAAGTGGTGGTTTTTGCAGGAAAACTTACC
>CALESU010000228.1 GCA_937914905.1 uncultured bacterium | reverse complement strand
GCCCCCTTTTCCAAGAACAAGGAAAAAAGCGCATAAGTTATGAAAAAAGTATTTATTACCACGTCCATTCCGTATGTAAACGGTGCTCCTCATATCGGACACGCGCTTGAACTGGTCCAGGCAGATACCATGGCGCGAGCGTTTCGTTTGGCAGATTATGACGTGTACTTTCTCACGGGAACAGATGAAAATGCACAAAAAAATGTAGAGTCTGCAGAAAAGCAAGGAATACCTGTTCAAGAGCTTGTGGATGTGAATTCAAAACGATTCTCGGATCTCAAACCAATACTCAATTTGAGCAATGACGGATTTATTAGAACCACTTCGAATCAGCATCGCACCGGGGCTCAAGCATTTTGGAATGCTTGCAAGCAAGATATTTATAAAAAAACATATACCGGATGGTACTGTGTGGGATGCGAAGCGTTTTACTTGGAAGGAGAATTTCCGAACAATATCTGTCCTGATCATGACCGCCCACTGGAGCGTGTTTCTGAAGAAAATTACTTCTTTAAATTATCCCATTATCGCAGTCAGATCAGAGAGGTAATTGCCACAGACATGCTTCGTATTGCGCCTTCGTATCGGAAACAAGAGTTATTGAATTTTATTGACAAAGGGTTGGAGGATTTTTCTATTTCCCGACCCGTAACACGCATGAAAGGCTGGGGAATTCCCGTTCCTGGAGACTCAACTCAGAATATGTATGTGTGGTTTGACGCGCTGACGAATTATATCACCGGACTCCATTATGGCACTGATGAAGGATTGTTTAATACGTATTGGTCAGACAATCCCAAACGCATACACATCCTTGGAAAAGATATAATGAAATTTCATGCGATTTATTGGATCGGGATGCTCCTTTCAGCAAAAATTCTCCTCCCCACTCACGAATATATTCACGGATTTTTTACCATCGATGGACATAAAATGAGTAAAACACTAGGGAATGTGGTTTCTCCCGAACAATTAGTTGATGAATACGGCACTGATGCAGTCAGGTATTACCTTTTAAAAGAAATTCCTTCGTTGTCTGATGGAGATTTTTCTCATGCTCGCATGAGGCAACTCTACGATGCAGATCTTGCAAATGAGCTGGGAAATCTCATGTCTCGCGTGACTACCTTGGCTGCAACGGATGGTATTACGGTAGAGAGTGAAAAAGAAGAGAAATCATTAAAAGAACTTACGACTCACGCCCGTCATTTTGAGTTTCATTTAGGCTTGGAACTCCTGTGGAAACAAATCAAAGATATGAATAAAGCAATCAATGAACATGAGCCATGGAAATTGAAATCTGAAGCTCGAAAAGAGTTGCTTCTCAATTGGTTGCATGAACTAAATACAATCGGAGTATGCCTCATGCCTTACATGCCAAACACGGGAGATAAGCTTATTGCATCAACCACGGGAACCATTCAAAAAATGGCCCCTCTGTTCCCTCGCATCAAGCCTCGTGACTAATGCGGTATAATCTATATACCTCTTTACCATATATGAAAAAACATATTCATCGTACTGTTTCATTCTTTAAAAATAGACTTGTTCTTGCCTCGTCTTTATTGATTATCCTCATTGTCGCAGTAGGATTAGTTGCAATAGCTGGGTATTTCTTCATCTTGAAAGACCTTCCTTCACCTTATTCGCTCAAAGATTATCGCGTAGTTCCCATTTCAAGCACTATTTACGATCGTAACGGTGAGTTGCTATATGAAGTTTTTCGAGATGAAAATAGAACGCCGGTAAAAATAAATACTCTTCCTGAATATATGAAGCAGGCCACAATCGCAATCGAAGACAAAGATTTTTACAAACACGGAGGAATATCCATATTTTCGGGAATGCTTCGGGCTTTGCGAGATTCCTTTAGAACCAATAGGCTTCAGGGGGGCTCGACGATTACTCAGCAATTGGTCAAGAGCGCACTCCTCACTCCGGAGCGCACCATACAGCGAAAAATAAAAGAGATTATTCTTGCAGTCTGGGTGGAGCGTATTTTTACGAAAGATGAAATCTTAGAAATGTACCTTAATCAGGTGCCTTACGGAGGCTCGTCATACGGCATTGCACAAGCTTCCAAAACATACTTTAACAAGGCGCCACAGGAACTTGAGCTTCATGAAGCGGCTCTTCTTGCTGGCTTACCGCAAGCACCGTCTTTGTACTCTCCTCATTCGAACCCGGATCGAGCTAAAAACAGACGTGATGCGGTACTTCGCAATATGTTTGAAGAAGGATATATTACCGAAGGACAGATGAATAAATCAATTTCTCAGGGAGTGAACGTTCTTCCCCCAAAAACCAACATAAAAGCCCCTCACTTTGTGTTTGAAGTAAAGAACTTGCTCGAGAAAGAGTATGGGTTACAGCAA
>CALESU010000227.1 GCA_937914905.1 uncultured bacterium | reverse complement strand
ATGAATAATTGCTGATTCATGTACGAGCATGCCATGTATCAAGCCATTTTCAATCGACATGGAAATATTATACTATAAGGTACTCGTTCAAATTAACACCTAAAGAGACAAGAGAATTTCTGAAACTAATCTCGCAAGTATGATTCAAGATGAGATTATCTCTCTACTTCGAAAGAAAGACGTGTCTTGTTCTTTTCACCTCCCCCTCATCCTCTTCTTGATCTTATGCATATGTGGGTGCTTTTCGGCAATATATATTCCCACCGCAACAAAAACCGCTCCAATCACAAAAAAGATATCAGGTCGCTCGCCCAAGAGGGGATAAGCCACAAGGACCGCAACTATGGGTGATACGTAATGAAAAATAGCCGTATCTTGTACATGGAGTTTTTTGAGGGCAAAGTTAAGTGCGACAAATGCCCCAAGCGAGGCAAAGAAAATGCCATACAAAACTCCTACCCACGCATTCGGCGTCATATCTTTTACAGACCAATGAGCAAGTTCAGGAATCATGAAGGGGAATACGCACAACGATGCGATGCCAAACTGTACAACCGTAAGAGTCAAGGGCCTTATGCTTCCTGAAATTTTCTTGTTTTCGATCGGTAAGAGTACGCTAAAAATAGTCGCCCCCACAAATGCAAGATTTCCTAAAAATGCAGAAAGTCCAAGAGCGTGTGATTCGGAATGAATAATATCCGATTGTAAAAGGGGTGCGAGAATTATTACGAGAATTCCTGCGAGAGCAACAAGCATGCCACGAAGGATTTCAGGGTGTGGCTTTTCATGAAGAACTCGAAGTGACATTAAATACAGAAGGAGCGGACCCAATGAACCGATCACCCCCGCATTAATGCTTGGCGCAAGCGTGAGTCCGATAAAAAATAAACTGACTGCAACTGCGATCCCTCCCACACTTCCGATAAGCAAATTCGGGATGATTTTTGACTTGATCTGGGTGATTTCTTTCCAGGTAAAGGGAAGTAAAATAAGTGATGCGCCAAAAAAACGGATGAATAAAAGGACGAAGGGGGGAATGTCTGTGAGCGCGTACTTCATCACGGGAGATGTCGCTCCCCACACCACATAAGCAAAAATCACCGCAAGATAGGAAACCATCCTTTTATCCTATCAAAAATCAGGAAGTTATTTCTTCTTATGATGCAAGTAGACGATCAATTCTCCGATTATTCCCGTCATGACAACTTGAATACCAAGGATCAAAAGGAGAATTGCATACTGAAGAAGTGGTCTTCGATACAATAAAACGCCTTCGAATATTCGTTCATACGTCACCCACATAAGGGCAATTCCTCCGATAGCTGAGAGCACGGCTCCTACGCTACCAAAAAAATGCAAAGGCCTTTCGGCAAATTGGTAGAGGAAGTATGTGGTGAGCATGTCGATCCCTCCTATAAACAGTTTTTTAATCCCATACTTTGAAGATCCATGGAGTCTTGGTTTATTGTGCACCGGTACTTCAGACACACGGAAACCCTCGTAAAACGCAGCAAGAGGCAAGAAACGGAAGGTATTGCCATAGAGTACCACCTTCTCAAGAACCTCTCGTTTAAAGACCTTAAATCCGCAATTGATATCTGAAAATGGAGAGTGTAAAAAATGCTGGAGAAAAAAGCGTGCCGTTTTTGAATATACTTTTATCACCGCATTGTCTTTTCGGTCAAATCGGTACCCATTTACCAGATCAAATCCTTTCTCAAATTGAGTTATGAGAGCGGGAATATCGTCAGGATCATCTTGGAGATCGGCATCCATAAACACCAAAATGTCACCGGTTGAATGTTCGATTCCTTCTGTCAGTGCGCGTCCTTTTCCCATTTGACGATTCAGCTTTACCAAACGGACATGGTTATTCAATAAAGGAGTTAAGTCATGAAGATATTCATCTAGAGACCCATCATCCACCAGGATTAATTCGAACTCTTTTTCTAAACGAGACAATGCCTCACTTACTCGAGGAATAAGTATGGGGAGATTTTCTTTCTCGTTATGAAAGGGAATAATGACAGATATCATAATAGTGAGGTTCCGAACTTTTTATAGACTTCGATCCCATTGGTTGTGTATATTCTAATATACCGCGTGTCTCTTTGGAGCGCATCGTACTGCTTTTGGGTTTCTTCAGCTTGAAATTGCTTACCTATCGTACTAATGTCTATCACCACATAAGAAGCTCCCGAATACCCACCGGCAAAGTCAAGAAATCTTTTGCGAGACGTAAAATGAGGGGCAATATGCCCAGTGGAAGATACTACCGTCTGATCATCTGCAAGGAATAGTTTCCATACCATAACGTCTTGAATTTTCGCGGATGGCTTTTCCCATGCTCCCATGTCTTTATGATGTCCCCAGGGAAGCGGGCTCAAATAGAGAGAATATATGCTCGCACATATCAAAATGTATGCGATAAGAATACGTTCCATATTCAATTGACGAGCTATGTGATGAAGTTTGGGACGAGAATCGACGAAGCGTTTTGCAAAATGTAAGAGATTCCGTCCTCCATAGATTGAAGCGATGAATAGGATGCCGGTAATAGCGGTGTCATAATGAAAATAGATATTGCGCATGTTACCGTTTGTCGAAAGAATGTTTACGCCGAATTCAGAAAGCGAAAGAAAAAAGTGAGGAGGGGAGAGGAGTGCCAGTAATCCGATGGGGGACAGAAGAATGCTGATGTAATGAAATGTTTCGTACCGAAATAAAACGCCAAATACAGACCATGGATTTGAGATAAGGTAGGAATAATACGAGGAGCCGAAATGTTCTTCTCCGCGAAATGCGGGAATGATTATTGCAAGAGACGCGATTACCCAAACTAAGCTTACCGCGAAAATAATTGCGCCAAACCACACTTCCCCTTTTGAAGCATGCTTCAAATGATCCTTATATGTGCGCCAAAACGGTAAGTGGAAAAGCCGAGTCCAGTGACCCTTGTTCATCGCTTGCAAGATAATAAATATGCCAAAGAGAGTCCCAACAAGACCTACTTGTTCTTTGGTGGAAAGAAGCAATAGTACAATAATAAAACTGAAAGCATACTTTTTTTGTGTCCAAAAGTAATACATTCCTAAGATGAATGTCGGAGCCATGGTCACGGCATGAAAGTCAAAATTGACCGCTTTCTGAAGAGGAGGATACAGCAAGTAAGAAAGGGCGAATGCACAGGCTATCCAATCTTTTAAGTCGAATTTTTTGAAAACATGACGTGCAATATGAAACACAAAAAATGCCCCAAATGCAACGATAAGTGCTTGAATAGTAATGAGCGTTTCGGGACCTTCGTGGATAAAGTAAAATGGCGCGAGAATCCCAAGCATGATGTCGTTGTGGATTGCCATACGCTTTACCTGGGACAGCGATTCGTGCGGGTCCGTTATTTCCAGAATGCGTGAAAAATCTCCCGTTTTTAAGCCCATGAAGGTGTTGTATGTCGCATGATGCATGATCCCCAAATCAAAGTAGTGAGCATACAACTTATGCATTCGCAAAATCCCAAACACAGAAAAGTAAAGGGAAAAAAGGAAGACAGATAAGATAACGATTGCCAAAGGCGCATTGGCGCGAAATCGAGATAATAGGCCAATCATACGGTCATTATACCAGGACTCGTCTTATGCTGACGATTCTTCCGGCTTATTCCCCGAGTGAAATTTTTCATGAATTTCCTTGAGACGAAGGTTCGTGACATGCGTGTAAATCTGCGTGGTTGCAATATTTTTATGCCCAAGCATTTCTTGAACTGAGCGGATGTCTGCGCCATGTGAAAGGAGATCTGTCGCATATGAGTGGCGAAGCATATGGGGACCCACTTTGAAAAGAAGGTTGGCTTTTTTGCGGTATTTATTGATCATGCGCTCAACAGAGCGAACGGATAACCGAAGCTTTTCGTCGGTAAGCAGTGTATCTGGGGTAGGGCCCGCATAGCGAATAAAAAGAGGAACATAAGGGTCACGACGTGCGCCAAGATAAGTAGATAATGCACTCACTGCCTTGGTAGAGAGGAAAACAACACGTGCTTTCCCTCCTTTTCCAATCACGCCAAACTCTCCTGATTTGAGGTTTACCATATCACGATTGAGTGAAACCAATTCAGAAACGCGCAATCCTGTGGAAAAGAGGACTTCCATGATTGCCTTATCACGCAAAGTTGGTTCGTCAGACCCAGTCACGGCATCAAACAATTGCTGGAGATGCTCCTCTTTCAAAAACTCAACTTTCCGGTCTCGCTGTTTTCCCAGCTCAATC
>CALESU010000226.1 GCA_937914905.1 uncultured bacterium | reverse complement strand
GAGCATACTCCCCACAGTAGCGCGTCATAATGACTCGTTGTCCACTTCTATCCAAAAGATTGAAAACCTCATGACTTTCTGATTGATTACTCCCATTTCTCCGTCCCGCGGGTAACCCAAGCTTGATAAGCGTTTGTACGACGTGTCCGGAAAGGACATTTTCTCTGAGAGCAATCTCCTTAAGCGTAATTCCATTTTGCCGATGTAGCTGCCACCAACCTATTACATCTTGTAGCGAGTGCTTTGAGTATGAATCTCGCTTACTACCAACACAGGAAGCATATCTGTCAAACTCCTCAATACTTAATGCCGTTTCACTCCCATAATTTTCTATAAGCCTTCGAAATTCCTTCATCATTCTAGGAACGCTGTAAGGAAGTGAACCAGACCTCTGGTGAGAGGTCAGCGACTGATCATTTGTCCAAAATACATTAAGCCACTTCTTAATCCCATCATCACTCCGACCTAACTCGAGAAATTTCATACGAAAATCAGCGTTTCCCTTTGCTATGAGGCCAAAACGGGCAAACACCCCATTTTTTCCGCGAAGGGCAGTTTTAGTTAATGAAAGATCTTGCGCAATAGTTTGAACATTTCCCTCTCCTTTTAAATAGTTAATATATGCGATAAACAGCTGCCATATCGCAAATGAATTCATAGAAGTATTTGCTAAAATTTGTTTGCCCTCTTCTTTCCATCGTGCGTAAAAAAATTCTTGTGAAGGCATTTCCTCTCCGACAATAGATCGAATTTGGCGAAAAGTCATATTCCCGAAATATCTCATGAAATAAATCAATTCACTCATTTCAGACCCTGGGCCATAAGCTGTTTGGTTTTGATTTGCATATTTATATTCTCCGATCCGAAATTGTTGAGCTATTCGAATTGCTTGAAGCTCAAGCTTTAGTTGTGTGTACAGCGTATTAACAGGTAAATCTTCAATCCGGCTCATCACAGCAGAGTACAAATCATTAAATCGATCATAGTCAACTTGAAACTCAACCCGCATTGTTGCTAGTTCAACAATCCATTCTCTCATCGAAAAAGCAGTGTCAAGGTCGAAGGTTTTACGGATATAAGCGTTAGTTGATTCTTCTATGCCGGTTGTGGCATCTTCAGTCCAAATATCCGCTGTCCCTTGAGGAGGGCAACGCATATCAAGATAACAACCTTGACATCTTGGGTCATTTTTTGTCCCTTGAAATGTTCGTCCAATAGCACTAAACGGGTAAAAATCAACACAGTTAAGTTGTTGCAATTCCCTATCAATAATTGGACTATCAACGCTTGGTGTACCAATAAGATCTTGCACCTCATGATAAACAGAGCGTCTGTCTACAACGTGGACTAGCGGGTAAGTTTCGTTATATGGTTCTCCAATCGAGGCAAGTGCCGTGATTGAAAGTTGCGCTTTCTGAGCTTGAGTCAAAGCTTCTATCATACCATTATTATACTATAGGATATTCTTATCTCAAGCCGTTCGCACAATGCATTTAATTTAGCACCCCTATTTGCTATTTTTCTAGTATCATGTATAATAAAATATGGAGGAACATCAAAATCTACTTGACAGCCTTGCAGAACTCCACGCTCATATTGGCTCTTCTATCGCTCCACACGTGTATTGGCATATCGCAAATAGTGAGGGATATAAGCTTCCCAAACGGGACTTTCATGAGTTTGTAGATCATATCGTTCTCTCTCCTGAGAGAAAGATGTCGTTGAAACAATACTTGGATGAAATTTATCATCCTATTCTCGATAAACTCTCCTCAGGAACTCTTGCTCTCGAAAAAGCCGTGTATGAAAGTTTTGGTGGTGCATACCGATCCAATAGTATCAAGCTCTATGAACTGCGAGGAAATCCCATGAAACACAATAAAGAAGGAGAAGTGGATCTGGATCACGCAATTATGGCTATGCTTCGCGGTATGGAACGGGCTCTTCTTGAATATCCAAAACTTCGAGCCGGTCTTATCTTTTGCTTAGATAGACAATTTTCATTCGAACAAAATCAAATCATTGTAGAAAAAGCGATCAAGTATCGGCACCGTGGAGTGATTGCAATTGATTTTTCAAACTACAACATGAAGGGCTTCCACTTTAAAGACTATACAAAACTCGTGGAGCGAGCCAGAGAAAATGGTTTAAATGTTACGGCACACTCGGGAGAGACAGATGATACGAATGATATGTGGGAGTGCATTGAGACCATCAATCCTGACCGGATCGGACACGGGATCAAAGCAGCCTATGACAAAAAACTTATGGCCGAACTTGCCAAGCGCGGAACGGTGCTTGAAGTGTGTCCTTTGAGTAACCTCATGACAAAAGCGGTGAAGGATGATAAAGAAATGCATTTTATCTTCAATACGCTGTATGACAATGGAGTAAAGCTAACGATAAACACTGACTGGCCAGAAACATTGAAAGATGGACATTTGAGGCAACAATTCGAATATGTCCTCGCTAAAAAAATGTTGACACCTGAGCAAATCAAGCAAATTGTCGAATGGGGTTTCGAAGCATCATTCATCCCCATGAGAGACAGAGAAAGTAATTTATATTTATAACCCATTGTCCTATGGCTGATTCCTCACCAAAAATAGTCGCACAAGGAATCACGTTTGATGATGTGCTCCTTGTTCCAAGCTACAGCGACTTCAAACGACAAGATATTAGTATTAAGTCCCGTGTTTCAAAACGTATTGAGCTGGATGTCCCCTTGGTCTCATCCCCCATGGATACGGTGACCGAATCTGAACTTGCAATTGCATTAGGAAGAGCGGGAGGAATCGGGATTATTCATAGGAACCTTACTGTGGAAGAACAAGCATTTGAAGTAGAAACAGTTAAATCTGCAGGGCTTCAAGTTGGCGCCGCGATTGGTGCAAGTCCAGGGTTTGAAGCAAGGGCTGAAGCTCTGGTGGAAAAAAATGTAGACATTATTGTGATTGATTCTGCACATGGATACACCGATGGAATAATCAAAGCAATTTCATATTTAAAAACTGAATATCCACAAGTTGACATTATGGCTGGAAGCGTTGCCACATATGAAGGCGCAAAGGCACTTATTGACGCTGGGGCAGACAGTTTGCGTGTGGGAATGGGACCAGGTGCAATCTGCACCACGCGAATCATTTCAGGAATGGGAGTCCCTCAAATCACTGCAATTATGGAGACTTATCGGGCCGCGAAAGAAGCGGGAATTCCGGTAATCGGCGACGGAGGGATAAAATATTCAGGCGACATGGTGAAGGCATTTGCCGCAGGAGCAAGCGCTGTCATGATGGGAAGTTTCTTTGCCTCTTGTCAAGAAGCGCCTGGCGAGCATGTGGAGCTTCCCACTGAACAAGTCCCTTCTCGGTTTAAAAGTATCTTAAAGCAAAATAAAACGACGTACACCTTCAAATCCTATCGAGGAATGGGCTCCATTGGAGCAATGGAAAAAGGAACTGAGATCAAATCTGAAGATGAGTTTCATGGCAAAAGCTACAAAGACCGAGTCCTTGTGGCAGAAGGCGTGGAAGGTTTGGTTCCGGTGAATGGCCCGGCCCAATCTGTGGTGGATCAAGCGGTTGGTGGAATTCGCTCGGGAATGTATTATGTAGGGGCAAAAACCATCGCCGACTTACAAGATAA
>CALESU010000225.1 GCA_937914905.1 uncultured bacterium | reverse complement strand
ATCCAAAATCCATAAATTTTTCCAAGCCGTGTATCGATGGTTCTTGCCCCCGAACAAAAGCAAGTATGAAGAGACCGGAGAAAAAAAGAAGTTCGATCCCCGCATAGAGTGCTATCTTGCGAAAGCCAGATTTTTTTATGGCATGAATCTCCTTTTTAAACCCATACAATACGGCAAGCCCAATCAAAATAATGATTATCACAAGGCTCTCTTTAGTGAAAGGAAGTACTTTAAAAATACCTGCAATAAATATCCCGTAACTGAGTATGATTATTCCCAGTGTTTTTGCAAATGCGTATCCTTGATCAATAAACCCCCCAAAGAGTTTGCGAGAAAGAGGAAAACAAAGAAGTCCCAATCCAAATAATGTTACATACCACGATGTGAGTGTCAGCATCCATTCCATACTGGTCAAAGATACAGTGTTTATATTGCAATTTCAAGCTAATTTTGATACAGTACTCTCATTCTTTACCTATGAATAACACATATCAATTTGCCTCGCATGAAGCACGCCTGAACCGATTTTGGGAAGAGCGGGGGTATTTTGTGGCAGACGCAGATGTGAAAGCCAAAAAAGATGCCTTCTCTATCATTCTTCCTCCTCCAAACGCAAACGCAGACCTCCATTTGGGACACGCAATGTATGTGTACGAAGATGTCATGATCCGGTATCACAAGATAGCAGGGCACCCCGTGTTATGGCTTCCCGGAGCAGATCATGCAGGAATTGAAACCCAATTTGTATACGAAAAGCATTTAAAAAAACAAGGCAAGAGTCGGTTTGATTTTGATAGGGAAACGCTTTACAAAGATATTTGGGCTTTTGTCATGGAGAATCGGGAGCATATGGAGAATCAATTACGAAGACTTGGATTTGCTCTTGATTGGTCTAAAAAGAAATTTACCATGGATGAGGATATTGTGGAAATCGTACACAGGACATTTAAACGATTATTTGATGACGGGCTCGTGTACCGGGCCAACAGGCTTGTACAGTATTGCACTTCGTGCGGTACTTCTTTTTCTGATTTGGAAATTACGGACAAAGCAATCGAAGGGTTCTTGTATCACTTATCCTACGCCCTTGAAGATGGAAGTGGAAGTATCACTGTTGCAACAACACGTCCTGAAACATTATTCGGAGATGTGGCAGTGATGGTGCATCCGAATGATAAAAGATATAGCAGTTTAGTCGGAAAGAACGTAAAACTTCCTCTCACTGATCGCCACATTCCCATTATCGCAGACAGCTATGTAGATTCATCGTTTGGCACTGGCGCAGTCAAAGTAACTCCAGCTCACGATATGAATGATTTTGAGGTGGGGAAGAGGCACGGGTTACCCTCTCCGGTCATTCTTGATTTTGGAGGAAAGATGCAAAATACAGGAATTGTTGATGGTATATATGTCACTAAAGCACGCAAAATTGTGATTGAAAAACTCACTGAGACTGGAATACTTACCAAAACAGTTCCTCATGCAATGACCGTGGGAACTTGTTATCGGTGTGGAACCGTGCTTGAACCGTTACCAAAAGAGCAGTGGTTTATAAACGTACAGCCATTGAAAGAAAAAGCCATCCAGATGGTTCAAGATGACGTAATTAAAGTACACCCGAAACGGTTTAAGAAACAACTGATTTCTATTTTGGATACTTTTATTGACTGGAATATTTCTCGTCAGATAGTCTGGGGAATTCGTATTCCTGCATTTTTTGACACGCAGAATAACAGGTGGATAGTTGAGCTTGATCCAAAGAAACAACAAGAACTCATTCA
This sequence comes from uncultured bacterium, assembly GCA_937914905.1. Lineage (GTDB taxonomy): Bacteria > Patescibacteriota > Microgenomatia > UBA1406 > GWC2-37-13 > UBA1450. The sequence goes on along the minus strand of CALESU010000225.1, from coordinate 262 downwards.
ATCAGGAACTGTTACGTGGGACACCGACACATTTGATACGTGGTTTTCATCTGCACAGTGGCCATTTGCCACACTGCAAAGTATTTCTGAAGAGCATTTCAACACGTTTTATCCCACGACTGTCATGGAAACGGGATATGACATCTTGCGCGCATGGGTTTCTCGGATGATCATGATGGGGTATTACCAGACGGGAAATCCTCCTTTTGAACACATATTTTTGCACGGCATGGTGCGAGATAAGCAAAGTCAAAAAATGAGC
>CALESU010000224.1 GCA_937914905.1 uncultured bacterium | reverse complement strand
AAATGTGCCCGGGAGAGGATTTGAACCTCCAAGGATTGCTCCACACGCCCCTCAAGCGTGCGCGTCTGCCAGTTTCGCCACCCGGGCTCATTCAATACGCGTTTATTACTTATTTTGAGGAATTCGAACGAACTTCATTATTATAACAAACCACTCGCGCTTTCAACACCTAACATATTTAACTCTGGATCCCGCATCCGCGATCTAAACCATGAATGATCGCGGCGGGATGACATCTTCAATTTATCTTAAAATCCTTTAATCACTTCCTCCTTATCACATACATATTCGGGTGATAGAGAAAGAATGCGGGCATTTCTTCGACAATGATTTTCTGAAAGTCAGCATAAAGCGCACGTCTTTTGTCAATTGCGTACGTATCTCTTCCGTCTTCAAGAATTTTATCAATGCGCAAGTTTTTGTAACCCGTAACATTACCGCTTCTTTGAGTTGAGTGCCAGAAAAAATATTGATCAGGATCTTTTTGAAGAGTAAGTTGTGCAAGAAAAAGTTGATAATCTTGAGGGATGTTTCCCGATAAAACCTCTATGCTCGCATCAATTCCTACGTCTCGTAAAAATTCTTTAACTTCATCTGCAACTGCTAAATGATCATAGTAAGTGCTTATTTTAAGTTCTGCAGAACCGGTTGCTTCGGCGTATTTTTTAATGATTTTTGTTGAAACGCTCGGATTGTATTGATACTGCTTGACATCTTGAGAGTATGCCCATGAGGTGGGAGGGAGAGGTCCTGATGCAAGTTCTCCCCGTTCCTTAAATTTCGAACGATCAATGCTTTCAGCTATCGCGTGACGATAGTCTTTTTCATCTTTGAGGAGTGGATCAGTCATGTTGAAAAATAATGTCATGATTTTGGAATAATCCGTTTTTGTCTCAATGACGGTGTTGTTCCATTTTTTTAATGTGTCATAAATACTTGTTTTTGTGGTGGACATTTGGGTAATTTCTCCCAGTTTATATGCTTGAACCAACTTGGAGTCAGTATCGTAAAATCGGTATATTAAAAGTGGTAATCCGTCTTGGTTAGGGGTGAGTTGGAGGTAGGAAACATTTCCTTCTTGAAACTTTATTCTTCCAATTTTGTAGAGCCCTGCAACACCCATAACGGGAAATTTAACAATTGGTTTTGTAAGAAAATTGGGAAATATGGCAAGATTTTTATTCAACTTAAATCTCAAGAGGAGATCATCTTCTGCAATGGTTTCTACGTCCTTAAATTTGTAGTTGATATCTCGGGCAGTAAAAGGTTTTCCATTATTCCAAGTGAGGTCTTTTTTGATGTGAAATCGATACTCTTTGCCACCATCTATGGGTTCCCAGGAATCTGCAAGAAGAGGTATGAGCTCTCCCCTATCATTGACATAAAGAAGTCCATTTGAGAATTTGGCAAGAATTTCGTCAGGAAGCGTATCAACTGTATATGTCCCCGCAATTCCTATCACCTCTTTTTTGGTTTTCAGTTGATCCATGAGGTAGGGCGCAAAGGAGATGAAAACAATCATGCTGAGCAAGCTCACGAGAAAACTCAAGAGCAACCACTGTGCGTTTTTGTGTATAAACGCGAGAGCTATCCAATACAGATATCTCACACGCTTGAAACTGACAGGCATGAATTACTGGATGAAAAAATTCGCTATGGACAGGAGAAAAAATACTCCGATGCAGAGATAGGTGAGATTCATGGTAAATTTTTCAACACCACGTCTTGACTGATACATCTCTCCTCCTCCACCCCACGCGCTACCTAACCCTGCGCCTTTTCCTTGTAACAGGATGAGTACGACTATCGCAATTGAGAGAATGATATTCACAATAAGCAATGCATCTTTCATATCGATTTATTATACCATGTTCTTTTTTCTCAGGTGAAGGTGGTAAGACTTCGCAAATCGGTGCGATTCGTCTCTCATTTGCTGAACCAAGCGAAATCCGGGATGATTGCGAGGGGGTCGAATCGTCATCAAGGTATCCCCGAGTACTATTCTGTCTGGACGTTTTGCCATACCGATAATGGGTAAGTTTGGATATACTTCTCGAATGAGAGGAACCACGGCCTGAAGTTGTGGCTTCCCCCCATCAACAATAAGAAGGTCTGGCAAAGGCCAAGATCGCTTTAATCGTCTAGCAATGACTTCTTTAAACATGTCGAAATCCGAATTTGCCTGAGGATTTTTTATCCGAAATCTTCGGTATTCTTTTTTATCACTTAAACCATCGGTAAATACCACAAGAGATGCAGTACTGTATTCAAACAGAAGCGTGCTCATGTCATAACATTCGATCCTGTCCAGTTTATTCAGATTCATATAAGGGGAAAGTAGATTCATGAGGCCCTGTTTTCTCTTTTCAGAAACATTGTATTCTTCCAATGCGTCATGACCATACGACCTTTGAATACTCATCCCCTCCAATCGTCTCAACCGATCCCGATATCCTATCGCCTGTTCATATCTATTCTCTTGCGTTAAGTCTTGTATTGTTTTGTACAGTTTTTTAATAACCACGTCTGTTTTACCCTCAAGAACGTTTTGCACATTACGAATGTTGAGTTTATATTGTTTCACGAGACGTTCTTTATCCAATGAATCAGTCGTGCGCTCTATAACATTGGGACACGGATCACACAATTTGATTTTGGAGTAGAAACATCCTTGCTTGGTGATATTTTTTTGAGTACAAAAAGGAAACACTTTCCGAATCTCTCGAAGAATTCCTGTTGCAACGCGCATTGAAGCAAATGGTCCGAAATACACTGCTTTTGGGTCACTTTCTTTGCGAGTCACGGTAATTTTAGGATACGTTTCTTTTGTGGTGATTTTGATATACAAATAGCTTTTATCATCTCTCCAGCGGACATTGTATTTTGGCTTATGAGTTTGAATAAGTTTGGACTCAAGAAGGAGTGCATTAAGTTCTGAATCGGTAATGATATAGGTCAAATCATCCGCTTGAGATATGATTGCGGCCTCTTTGGGGTCTTGTTTTGCATTTTCAAGATGTGATTTTACCCGAGCTTTGATGTTGACCGATTTGCCGATATAAATGGGAGTCCCCTTTTGCAGGAAGGTATATACGCCATTGGTACTAGGAAGATGATCTACCAAAATCATAAGATTCGTTTATGAAAGATAGGGTTTTAAATAGTGAGCCGTGTAGGAGTTGAGTTCCTTGATACCTTGTATCGGCCCTTGATACACAATGTCTCCCCCTCCGTCTCCTCCCTCAGGTCCTAAGTCCACAATCCACTGAGCGTTTTTAATGACGTCTAGATTGTGCTCAATAACAATTACCGTGTTTCCCTGATCCACAAGCTCGTGCAGCGATTCAAGCAATCGTTCAACGTCAGCAAAGTGTAATCCCGTGGTGGGTTCGTCCAAAATATAAACCGTGTGACCTCTGTTTGCTCGGGATAGCTCGTCAGCAAGTTTAATGCGTTGTGCTTCTCCTCCTGAAAATGTGGGTGCTGGTTGGCCTAAAGTCACATACCCCAAGCCTACTTTTTGAAGAAAAAGGAGTTTTTGGTAAATCTTGATGTGATTTCGGAAGAAATCAGCAGCTTCATCTATGGTCAGATTCAAAATATCATAAATTGTTTTATCCTTATACTTCACTTCGAGAGTCTCTCTATTGTATCTTTTACCTTCGCAGACATCGCACGTTACATAAACATCG
>CALESU010000223.1 GCA_937914905.1 uncultured bacterium | reverse complement strand
CGATGACGTGACCACTTTTATAAGGACTTTACTTGCTGATTTGGGAGAAGCTTACAAAAGATCGAGCATTAGCCAGATCAAAGTGCTCCTGGGTTCAATCTTTCCCTTAGGACTGGCTTGGAGCCAAAATGGTACATTGAACCGTGAGATTAGCCCGTTATATCAATCAATTTGCACCTTTGATAACGGTGCTATCTCTTCTTGTGCGGTGGAAGGGACTCGAACCCTCGACCTTCTCCTTGGGAAGGAGACATTCTACCAGCTGAACTACCACCGCTTGCTTGTCGCTATCAATTATACATGCTTGAAGGGAAAAATGAAGTTTCTTACCGGGGAATCACAAGCTCCATACCTGCTTCGATCAGATCAGGACTTGCAAGATTATTGGCTTTTGCGATAGTGACCCAAGCATTTCGGTCTCCATATGCTTCTTGAGCAATTGAAGCGAGGCTATCTCCTTCTTTTACGATGTATTTATTGAGCTTGTATGTAACGGGACCTGTTTGAATAGCACTAATTTGACCATTATCCACGAAAGGTGAGATTTGTGGAGTAAGTGTCTCTGTATATTTTGACAATCCAGGAGAAATGAAGTTCACGGTGGGATCTTTAAAACTATTTTCTATAAGTAATGTTTCTGTGGGAGCAGTTACCGGTGTGAATGATTGCGCGTAATCTTGAATGGTTTCCCATTGATTTTGTGCAACGAGAGATATCTGATCCCTTACGCCATACCCAATGAGACCAATAGCAGTGAAAAACAATGCCGTTCCTACGCTAAAAGAAAGGAGATTACTGCGAATCTGTTTTAGCACCTCTTCTCGGTATGAAATTTGAACTGGTACATCCGTATTCATATGTCGTATTGTAGCAAGCTGACAGCAAAAAATCAAATGAGGATAAGCAGTTCCTATGGTACAATAATTTCATGCGAAAGGAGGTGAACATATAATGAACCCATTACTGATAATCGGAGGAATAGTACTCTTAATTGGAGGCTACCTCGTGATGACATATAACGGCCTTGTAGTGCTTAAAACTCGAATTCAAGAAGCGCTTTCAGGGATCGATGTCCAGCTCAAACGACGTGCTGATCTCATACCCAATCTCGTCGAAACCGTGAAAGGATACGCGACTCACGAAAAAACTGTTTTTGAAAATGTCACCAAAGCTCGATCATCACTCATGAATGCACAGAATATTCATGAAAAGGCAGAAGCAAATGACATGCTCACAGGAGCTCTTAAGTCCTTGTTTGCCGTTGCTGAGGCGTATCCAGACCTCAAAGCTAACACCAACTTCCAAGATTTACAAAGACAACTGGAAGACACAGAAGATAAGGTTGCCTATTCAAGGCAATTTTACAATAGTAATGTCTTGGACTATAATGCCAAGATCCAAATGTTCCCTTCAAATATTGTTGCAGGGATGTTTGCGTTTACTTCTTTTGAGTTTTTCAAGGCGAACGAAGAAGATAGAAAAGAAGTCAAAGTTAGTTTCTCGTAAGTACATATTACCCATGACCATTCATTCAGAAATAGCCCACAATAAGTGGAAGACTACGTTCATATTCGCACTATTTATTGCACTTTTTTCTGGGTTTTTCTTTATTGTAGGTCAATTCTATGATGCGCCATGGGGATATGCGCTTGTGGGACTTGTTATCGCAACTTTTTCAACGGTAGGAAGTTATTTCTTTTCAGACAAGCTCGTACTAGCAACAACTCGTGCGAGACCTGCCACAAAGGAAGAGTTTTTTGACTTCTATACGGTTACGGAAAATCTCAGTATCGCGGCCGGACTCCCCATGCCGAAGCTGTATGTAATTGATGATCCCTCG
>CALESU010000222.1 GCA_937914905.1 uncultured bacterium | reverse complement strand
TGATACACTCGGGAACACCAGTGGCGAAGGCGGCTTACTGGAAGAAGACTGACGCTGAGACACGAAAGCTAGGGTAGCGAAGCAGATTAGAGACCTGCGTAGTCCTAGCCCTAAACGAATGTTCGCTAGCTGCATTGGTCAACCCTTGTGGTTGAACAGTGTGGCGAAGGTAACCCGTTAAGCGAACCGCCTGGGGAGTACGGCCGCAAGGCTAAAACTCAAAGGAATTGGCGGGGAGGCACACAACCAGTGGAACATGTGGCTTAATTCGAAACAAACCGAAGAACCTCACCAGGGTTTGACATGCAACTGCAAGTCTTATGAAAGTAAGACGCCTTAGAGGGTGTTGCACAGGTGCTGCATGGCTGTCGTCAGTTCGTTCCGTGAGGAGTGCCCTTAAGTGGGACAACGAACGCAACCCCCATCGTATGTTATAAGTGTCATACGAAACTGCCCAAGTCTGACTTGGGAGGAAGGAGGGGCAGATGTCAAGTCAGCATGGTCCTTATACCCTGGGCTGCACACATGTTACAATGGGAAGGACAATGGGTCTTGCAAACTCGCGAGAGTAAGCTAATCCCACAAACCTTCTCTCAGTTGGGATTGAAGTCTGCAATTCGACTTCATGAACTCGGAATTGGTAGTAATCGCGGATCAGCTATGCCGCGGTGAATACGTTCTTGCCTCTTGCACACACCGCCCGTCAAGCCAACAAAGTCATTGGCATTCGAACCTCGTGTTTACACGGGGGAGAGTACTGATGGCGATGAGGGTTAAGTCGTAACAAGGTATCCGTTCTGGAAGGAGCGGATGGATCACCTCCTTTCTCATTTTTTTTAGATTTGTTTCCAGCTTGCTGGAATACAAAAAAAACATATTAACATTTGAGAAAACCCTTCAAAAGTCTTGTAACTTAAGAAGGAGTTAGTGACGTTGCAGAAACGTGTACTAACACCTTCCTAACCCGGTTATTCTGCTAAAGAAACACTACTTCAAACTTAATCCGAAGAGGATTAATGAAAGTCCATAACACACGCCTACGATCGAAATCGTTTGATAGAGGATGTATAGCGCGTTGTTGTCAAGCTTTTTGAACCCAAAATCCGCGGGGCGGTATCTTGTGGTATGAAACTGTTGGAGGAGCCAATATATCACTTCACCAAGTTGTCGTACAGCGACATATACACCGTAAAGAATTACAGCCCACGAAGGAGAAATCCATGCGAGTATTGCGTGTAAGATAACAAAGGGTAAAAGTACCAACAAGTCCCCCCGTACATACGTCAAAAAGATAAGCTTGATTGGCAAGGGAAGCTCGGTATAAAACCACTTATTGTCTAAAGATGAGGCTTTCAACATGCAAAATATTAGGGCATAATCTCAATCTGTGTACCTGGATTTGGATGTTGGAAATACGACAATGCGGTCTCTTGATCTGCTTTTCGAGGATCAAGCCAACAGGAAAGTTCTAAGAAGGGATCGGTTGGATCTCCGTGCGAACCGGGGTACAAAACTAATTCCTCCATTTTTCCAGAGAAAAGAGAGGGGAGGTAACGAACCTTTTTAGAAATTGTTCCCATGACAATCGGAACGTGATCTTCTAGTGAAAACCGCGAAGCGATATCTGAAACACGAATAGTTGTATACAGCGTTCCATTTTGATCTATATGACCCACAAAATGCCCTTCAAGATAGGGAATGGCGGTCTGATGGATTTCTTCGAGTGCAAGGTCGTCTTGTAGTGAATCGATGAGATGAGCGCAAACTCGAGAGTATACGTCTCTCGATCGAAATAAAGAAGATGAATCTTTGTCAATCCCCGGGTACGAAAATACAACGTCAATGTGGTCCCGAATGAGAGAAAAATTGAAATCTGCATTGGGACCAATAAGGTGCAGTCCTGATTTGAGACGGATAATAAGAAGGTCAGATCCATGAGTAGACCCCAGCGCCATTTCGGGATGGATTCGGGGATCTGTGCTTTGGAAAATGACTGTGTCGAGTGGCTTGCCGAATCTATTTTCTGTCACGACCATTTGTTGAAGGAGATATGCGGTATGTATGGTGGAGCGAGTTGAGGGGATAAATGAAATATCAGGAACACCATCACTTTTCACAAATCCCTGCATGGTCGTTCGCATCTCTTGGCATGAAAGAGCATCTGATGCCCAATCAGCAATAACGATCAGTTTTTTCATATGATCACATCAATTCCATCCCTGACGATAAACCGAACACTTCTGCTGCACTTTTTCCTTGAACGGTGATTTCGATAAATCGTCTGTTTTGATATCCCGAACTACCAACTGTCATACCAGCCTGACCATTGGGAACATCCTTCAAGCGATCGTAGCAGGTAAATGTACCCACTTTCGTGACAATTTGTTTTCCCGGTGCAAATCCTATTTCTTCAGGAAGTAGGGTAGTTTTTGAATTTCCAAAATTATCAACCCACCAAATGGTTTTAGGAGCTTCGGGAATCTCGTCCAAAGACATTATTTCCGAAGGGACTTCCTCATTTTCATGTACCCACTTGGCAAGAAATGGCATATATTCAAAACTCCGAAATTGAGTCAAAACAGTCCTTTTTTGCGCATCAGGTTCGAATTTTCCTTTTTTCACAAATGCATCAATAACGGTGGGTAAATCTGTCACGCGAAGCTCATCAATAATCCCAAACTTCTTTGCAAGGGATAATGTTTGTCCGGCAATAGTCGAAATAATCGTTTTGTTTGAATAGGTAAAGAAACCAAACGGTGTCCCATTGGGCCAATTTTTTCCCGATCCATGACGAGGTGCTGCGTTGACCATAATCACTCCATCTCCGCCCGTTGCACCATCTAGGACATCAATGAGATTTCCTGCAGCTTCAATTTCACTAAAATTGCGAATTCCCACAACGTCAATATTTGCGCCGGGAAAAAGAACTGAAGCGCGAGTTGTTTGACGACCCATTTCATTGGAATCTCGGCAGTCGGTAATGATTGAGACAAACATAACAAAGATTAGTGAAATTAATAATGCCAACAGAGAAGATTATTCAACCTTTCAGAAATAATCATGATACACCACATTTTGAAGATATTCCACTTTCGTTTGTTTTTTTCGAGTACCGCTATGCTATAATAATCGAACCATTCCTTTTGAAGGGCTACTGGTTCAGCGGTAGAACGCTTTCCTGATAAGAAAGAGGTGCCAGGTTCGACTCCTGGGTAGCCCACCAGACATTCTTGGACTCGTAGCTCAGTTGGTAGAGCGCCCGGTTTACATCCGGAAGGTCACAGGTTCAAGTCCTGTCGGGTCCACACTTCGTCACTAAGGTAACGGTGACTTCGCGTGGCAAGCCACCCTAAATGTAATAATGCCAACGTGCTTTGATAGAGAAGTGTGTGGCGCGTAGCGTAGCGAAGTGCTACATATCCTCTTGATAATTTTCACTACCTACTGATATAGTTATGTAAGTGTACTATTCATATATTCTAATTCTTTCTAATAACAAATACTATTCTGGTCATTCTGAAGATTTAAAGAGAAGATTGAAAGACCATATTGAAGGGAAAGTACATTCTACGAAAAATCACAGACCACTTAAGCTCGTATATTATTCAGCTTTTGTCTCTAAAAACAAGGCGGTAGAATTCGAAAAATATCTCAAATCTTCATCAGGTAAGGCATTTAGAAATAAGAGATTATTGTAAAAGCAAAGTTTCTTGACGAGAGTATATCAATAATTTGGACTCTGTTTAATTTAGCTGAGATAGTTCTAGATAGCCTACTGTGGATATCCATATAGATCCTAGCTACTCCAATTTGTGCTATAATGTGGACACTTTATGCCAGACTCAAATACTCTGTTAATCGAATTCGTGATGTTTAACTGGATTTCAATTCTGCTTTTTATTTTTGTAATCATTCCATTTTTCCCACCCGAATGGTTCAATTACTCACCAAAGTTTTATATTAACGATCCTCTCGAACCCGGAACATATCAAAAATCTCAAAGAATCTCAATACTGCATGCATTAATTAAACTTGTTATAAAGTCGTTAAGCGTTTTTGTCTATGACATAACTCTTCCATTTCAAGTTATTATGCATTATAAGGAAGCCATTATATTGATAGTATTTTTAGTAGTAGGTTTCGATATATTTTATCGACATCAGATATCGAGAGAGGCAATAACCCTGGTTAGCATAGGTATTTTTGCTCTATATCTAGAGAGATTAATAGAGCAGGGCAAAAAAATTAACGGATTTTTTAACTTATTTAACTGGGAGGCTAAGGACGATCCGGATAACGTTCAAGCTCACAACTCATCGATAGATTCAATAACTAATACAGACCATAAACCCTCCCTCTAGCATTCTCTCTACTAGCTCTCTATAATGAATTTCATGAAGAGAACGCAGGACGATCAAACGGTAAAAACGTATATAGATAACTACTTTGAAGGAATGGTGAATCTTTTCCTTTTTTTTCCCTATTTCTTTTCGGTTGGACCTCTTCTCAAAACCTTATTTTCCCCCTGGAAGAAAATAGTCACCACGAAAAAACGCGTGGGATTTTCACTCTCGGCGTGGGGAAGCGACATCATGTTTGATCTGATATCTCGTTGGATGGGATTTACGATGCGAAGCTCGATACTACTGTTTTATCTCCTTATTCAAATAACGTACATAATTTTTATTCCGTTCTTGGTACTTTTCCTCTTTGTTTCAATCCCGTTTTCAATGATTTTTAGCGCGATTATTCCATCTGAAACAGACCGGAAAAAAAGACTTAAAGAAGATTTTATCCGATCCCATTTACTTCAAGAGGTCAACAGAGGCATGGTTGATAAATGGTTCGAGTACCGATACGACTCTGCTCTCAAACCAAAGCAATGGTGGAAATTACGAACTCTCATGTCCACACCTCCTCTTGCGCGTGACTGGGCAATGGGGTACACACCTACTCTCGACAAATACACGGAAGAGCTTACTGATCCTTCGTATCAGTTGGATATTCGAAGTCATGTAATTGGACGTGAGACGGAAACTGTATTGATAGAACGTGAGCTTTCAAAATCTGATGAGTCTAATGTGATTCTTGTGGGCGAGGATGGAGTAGGGAAGGGGACAATTATCAACTTACTTGCGAAGAAAATGTATGAGGGAAAGTCTTCAAGCATGCTTGCGTTCAAAAGACTCCTTCGGTTAGATATGGAGAAAATCCTCAATGGAGAAACAGATTCTGCAAAGCGAGAAGCCTTCGTAGAAGACCTTCTCAAAGAAGCAAGCTCCTCGGGGAGCGCGATTTTATTCATAGACCATTTCGAAAGGTATGTTTCTGAGGGAGACGGCCACACAAACTTATCTATCCCTTTTGAAAAGTATGCAAAAACAAATACCGTTCAAATTATTGGCACAACTACTCCTTTTGCGTATGATCAATACATCTATTCAAATACCGCCATTCGAGAACTATTCGCAAAGATAGAAGTGGATGAAATTCCAAAAGAAAAAGCGCTCGTTATTTTACTTGATAAATCGCTCATTTTTGAAGAAAGATATCATGTAGTGATCCCTTATGAAGTAATTTTGACCATTATTGACAAAAGTAACTTCTTTATCACCGATGTTCCCTTTCCTGAAAAAGCTATTCAACTTATGGATAGTGTTTGCGTATATACATCACAAACCCTCAAGTCCACAACCGTTCTTCCCGAAACAGTTGACACTGTCATAACTGCTAAAACACACGTACCATCGTCTCTCACTGATACGATCAAAAACAAACTACTTCATTTGGAAGATTTGTTAAAAACTCAGATAATTGGTCAGGATGAAGCAATTGCTGAAATTTCTTCGGCCATGAGAAGGTCTTTTCTCCTGCTGGGAACTCGTTCAAAACCCCTTGCATCATTTCTCTTTTTAGGACCAACGGGTGTAGGAAAAACAGAAACGGCAAAAGTAATTTCCAACGTATTTTTCGATTCTCCGGAGCACCTCATTCGGTTTGACATGTCTCTCTATCAATCAAAATCAGATATACCAAAGCTTATGGGTTCGATCCAAGAACTGAATCCTGGACTTTTGACCAACGCCATTCGAGAACATCCATATGGCATTCTTTTGCTAGACGAGATCGAAAAAGCACACCCTGACTTACTCAATATATTCCTTACGATTATTGATGAAGGATATTTCACTGATGGGTACGGTCAACGAGTTGATTGTAAAAACCTCGTTATTGTTGCAACGTCAAATGCAGGAGCAGATCATATCCACCAAATGCTTCTCAAGCAATCCATGAATGGAATGCAAACTGAAGAGTTTTCTTCGAATAAGTTGATCGATTATCTCGTTGAACATCATTTGTTTTCCCCTGAATTTTTAAATCGGTTTGACGGAGTAATCGCGTATAAGCCGATTACTGCAAGTACCGCAAGTGTTCTTGCGAAGGACATGATTGCTGATATTACCCAAACGATTTATGAAAGGTATAAAATACATGTAGTCATACGCGAAGAAACCATCACGAAAATCGCTACCCAAGGATACGATGCCCAGTATGGAGCACGCAATCTTGAACGTTTACTTCGTCAAAAACTCGAAGATCAGATTGCAAAAACTATTCTCCAGGGTTCAGTGCATGAAGGAGATACGATCACGTTGTAATACGTTCGCCCAATAAAATCTCCAAAAGTTCTTCAGGTTGGTCTATGATGTGCTCTGGTTTGTGCTTGAGAAGAAATTCTTTTGCATTGAGTCCCCACGTTACAGAACAAATGGGAACGCCCACCTTTCGACATGCCTCAATATCTCGCACTTCATCTCCAATATAGAGCGCTGATTCGGGAGAAACGTGGATTTCTTTCAGAACTTTTCGAAGCGAGTGATCTTTTCCAAAAATATTGGGCTCACTCGTGATGCTTTCAAAACAGTTCATATCATTTTCTTGGAGAAACTGAAGAACTACGGACTGATCGTTTGATGTAAGAATATGAAGTGAATATTTTTTTTTTTTTTTTTTCAGGACAAATGCAATCGAGGGAAATGGACGAATTTCTGAAGCAAACTCCTTATATTTTCCTTTTGCTTGGAACAGAAAAAATGGAAGCTTATAAATGGGTAAATGGATAAAGTGCAAAAGCTCAAACGGGGTCATCGCGCGCATTTTCTGAATATCTTGTTCAGATACGTCTCCTAGTTGGTATTTTTGAGAAAGACTTGCATAAGCTCGCAACATGACTCGCAACGAATCAGCAAGCGTACCGTCAAAATCAAAAATAATACTCTTGTATGGCTTCATTGGAGTTAAGTATAACAAGATTGGTTGTAAGATACCGATACGAAGTGAGATGGTGTATTATGTGAATATATGATGCAAGATACGCTTGGAAAACTCATTGTATTTGAGGGTATTGATGGATCAGGGAAGGGAACTCAAACCGAGCTACTCCGCACTTTTTTAGAACATAAGGGAATCGCACATAAAATGCTTGATTTCCCCCAATACGACAGTTTTTACGGCAAAATAGTGGCACAGTTCTTGCGAGGCGAGTTTGGAAAACTAGACGAAGTTTCTCCCTATCTTGCGGCTCTTACCTTTGCGTTGGATAGAATGGCTGTCAAAGATACTATTATTGCAGATCTTCAAAAAGGCTCACTTCTTATTGCAAATAGATACGTATCTTCAAATATTGCTCATCAGGCAGGGAAATTTTCAGACCAATCCAAACGCGATGTGCTTATTCAGTGGATATCTGATCTTGAGTATTCCCATCATGGACTTCCCCATGAAAACGGTGTGATTTATCTTCGCATAACTCCTGAAGCTTCTCGAGAGCTGACCAATGCCAAAGGAAGTCGTGACTATCTAAAAGGAAAATCACATGACATCCAAGAAGAAGATGTTCGTCATCAAGAACAAACGTTTGCAATGTATGAACATCTTGCACGCTCAAACAACCAGTGGATTACGATCGAGTGTATGGATCATGGTATAATACGAGACAGACAAGCCATACATGCTGAAATATGTCAGAAGCTGAATGAGGCAGGAATTATTGAACATTCGTAAGTAACCCCTATACAATCTCATGGATAAAAAACTACTTGGATTGAGTTCACTTCTCCTCATAGCCTTTTTAGGATTTACCGGATACGTATTGTGGAACGGGACATTTAATGTGCAGACTCGCGCAAGCATCGAAAATAAAGTAGTTTCTGAGCAGAATTCACTTATTTTTGCATGGCCTCTTAGCGTTCCTGCTGATAATACAACCTCAAGCGAAGTAACGGTATTTGTCCGGAATGCAGATGGAAAAGGCTTGGAGGGGCAAATGGTTCGAATAAACCCTTCTCTGGGAACCGTATCTCCTCAATCAGCATCAAGTGACACCGACGGAAAAGCAGTATTTACGCTGACTGCAGGAAACGTGGGAATATCTACCCTTGAAGCTGTTGTTAATAATAAAAATTTAGCACGTAAAATAACAGTAGAATTTAAATAAAACACACCTATGAAAATCACCAAAGCAGTTATTCCAGCGGCAGGATTTGGCACTCGATTTCTCCCTCAGACCAAGGCTATGCCAAAGGAAATGTTGCCAATTGTGGATAAACCAGTCATTCAATACGTGGTCGAGGAACTGGTTGAAGCAGGAATTACGGACATCATTATTGTAACTGGGTACGCAAAGCGGACAATTGAAGATCATTTTGATATCCCCAGTAGAGAGTTGATTGAAAACCTCAAGCTTGGTGGGGAGAAAAAGAAGCATTTTATCGATCAGGTGTACAAAATTGGCGAACTTGCTAATTTCGTATATGTCCGTCAAAAAGGACCGTATGGAAATGGTACACCTCTTCTGAATGTGAAACATTTGGTTGGGAATGAACCGTTCATTTACACCTGGAGTGATGACTTTATCCTTGCTTCTCCTTCCCGTTTTAAACAACTTATTTCAGCGTATGACAAGTATCAATCCACGTGTCTTGCAAGTATTCGAATTTCGGATGACGCAGATTATGATAGGTATGGCATTGCAGGAGGTACGGAGATTGAACCGGGAGTAGTTGATGTTTCGCAAATTATTGAGAAGCCCGGAAAAGCGAACGCTCCTTCAAACCTAGCAAACGTGTCTGGATTTGTCTTTACACCCGATATTTTTGGATATCTAGAAAAGGCACTGTCACAACTCAAAGAAGGAGAAGAACTCTGGTACAATGATGCCCTCCGCAACATGCTTGCTGAGCACAAGAAGATTTATGCCATAGAGATCAAAGAAGGAAAGTATTATGACACAGGGAATAAGATGCAGTACTTAAAGACCGTCGTCGAATTTGCACTCCGTCATCCGGATCTCAATGGAGACTTTGCTTCCTATCTTAAATCGCTTAATTTGTAATATTGCAATCGAGTTATTTTGTGCTACAATAAATGCTTATGTTGAATCAAACACAGACGAAGGAAGTTTCTCACCTTTTTGAACTAGGAGCACATCTTGGGCACAAAAAAAGCAGACTTCACCCTAAAGCAAGAAAAAATATCTATCAAATGCTCAATGGCACATCTGTTATTGACCTTACTTCAACCGTAACTCAGCTTGAAAAAGCATACGCATACCTCAAAACTGCTCGCGCAGAAGGGAAAACAATCCTTGTCGTAGGAACAAAAAAAACAGCATCTCCTTATGTCAAAGATTTATGTACACAAAAAGAAGTTGCATTTATCGCGACTAAGTGGCTTCCAGGACTTCTCACCAACTTCAAGACGATCATGAAGAATGTAAAAAAACTGGAAGAGTACCGCACACTCGTAGCTGATCCTTCTCAAAAATTCATCAAGCACGAAAAAAATAAAATGCAGAAAGATATCGCAAAACTTGAAAAGCTCTATGGAGGTCTCGCATCTCTGCAGAAACTTCCTGACATTCTTCTGATCATTGACATCAAAAAAGAAAAAAATGCACTAAAAGAAGCACAAAGCTTTAATATTCCTGTAGTTGGAATCGCAGACACCAATGCAAATCCTGATGACGTGGCATTTCCTATTGTTGCCAATGATGACACTGCAGAAGTAGTCGAATACCTACTGACAAAACTACTTGACGCATATCTGCAAGCGTAAGTATCGGACATGTTCTATCAATTCTCTTTTTATTCTTATGATTGATTATCAAAAACTAAAACAACTTCGCGCTGAGACACAAGTGTCTTTTTCTCTCTGTAAAAAAGCTCTTGAAGAGACTGGAAATGACATGGATAAAGCAAAAATAAAACTGAAAGAATGGGGAATCAAAAAAGCAGAAGGGAAAACGGATCGTGCCACAAATGCGGGAGGCATTTATTCATATGTACATCACAACAAGCTTATCGCAGGATTTGTCGAACTCCAATGTGAAACAGATTTTGTTTCTGGAAATGAAGAATTCAAAAAATTAGGTCAAGAGATTGCCATGCAAGTTGCTTCAGTCAGATGCTCATCTGTTGAAGACCTTATGAAAATGGACTCCATTCGAGAAGCGGGAAAAACAATTGATAATATGGTTAAAGAGGCAATTCTTAAATTTGGAGAAAACATTCAAATCGCCCGATTTGCTCGCTGGGAAGTGGGGGAGTAATATATACTTATCTCTATGGAGGATTTTGTATCATTATTTCAATCTCAAATCACCGCTCAGACCAATCGTCTTCGTGAAGAATTAAAGGGAATTCGTACCGGTCGCGCACATAC
>CALESU010000221.1 GCA_937914905.1 uncultured bacterium | reverse complement strand
CATGTACGTATCTTGCATAGATTCAATCTGCTTCATCTGCTCTGAAAAATCAACCAGTTTGACATCCGCAGGAGGGATAAACACGGCGTTATTGGGAAGCCATGGTTTACAGGAATAATCTACCTTTTCATCAGGATCAAAGCCTGATTCGTCCATCCAATCGGGCCGTTCAACTTTCCCCGTTATCTCAACTTCTTCTACTTCTTTAGTGGGTTCAATTTTCATCTTCATGCCTTCTTTCGTGTCGTCGGTCCACGTATACATGTATGTTCCGTCCATAATCATGGTTCCACTCGTTTTTACGCCATCAAGATCGGTAGATGAAAAATCGGTACGCATTTTTTCTCCCGAAACATAGCTTTTTCCTGATGAAGATCCATATTCAGGATCATCTGATGAAAAAGAACATTCTTGAGGTACTCCAGACGCGATAAGGTCAGTAAGTGATGAAAACATGGAGCCTGAATTACCAGTGGGGCCTCCTCCAAGAGGACTTCCACCACTTTGCGAGTTCATGTAATAATATCCGCCTCCTCCAGCCAAGAGTATGACAATAACCGCGATCACAATCGGGACAATGGGTAGTTTTTTCATATGAACTTATAATACTGGCTTCTTCATATGGTGTCAAATTGTCCTTAAAGTATGGGTTGGTGAATAAAAAAATGAAGTATTTTTTCCAATCACAATAGTAATGTTATTTATTAGTTTTGAAGAGTTGAGAAAAATGTATTTACTAAAGACACTTCCACTTTCCATCTCGGAGTAAGGATAAGTTCTTATGTGATAGTATTCCCGATACAAGCTCCTAATGTATATCCCAGCACATCAGCTACTTTATGCGTTTCGCTTGGATTGTGAGCAATTCTCGTTCTTACAATCTCAGTTGCTTCTGCTGTATGCAGGTAAATCCACTGGTAGACCGGATTAAGAATGCGATCTTGACTTTCAAAAATGTGATTTCCCACAAGTCCCGCTACGAATCCTCCCCAAAAGTGATATGTATCTCCTGGCGGATCTCCATATGTGTTTAACTGGTTTTCAAACGTGCTTACAGAATTTTGCCATTTAAGTACATCGTCAACATCGTAACATGATCCATGTATCCGACTATCTCCCCCTCTAGCTATTGCTCTAGATCCCGAATGAGCAATCACAGCAGCTCCCAATATGTGAGATTCGGCCAATTCAAGCGCTATGCTGAATTGTTCAGGTAAAGTGACCTGTCTATTCAAAGAATCTGCTTTTTCTATTACGCAATCCGTATACTGTTTAGCTCGATGGGGAGCAAATAATGACGAATCTACTTTTTCGTTATGTTGGTCAGCAAATGCGACCATTATCTTGAAAAACTCATTTTTTTTGAAAGGACGATTGCTCCAAGGAAGATGTTTTAACCCATTAATATCTATGGATCCTAAGATTGGTTTGACCAAGAAAAAAAACTCGTCTAGTAATAGAGTCCCATCAGGATTGGGATACTTTCTTTTGCTTTCAATAATATCGAGCGCAGCTCTTTTTATTGGACACTCTCGATACGGGACAAATGATCCTGCAAACACTGTTTTTGTTAACGAAGCGATATTATTTGGAAAAGAGTAGTTCAAAACATCTGTTAACATAACAAATCCCCTTTAAATCGCATATTTTATCATAAAACCGAAGTTTTGTCCAGAATCAGCGTATCACTTTAAACTTTCTGAAATCTCGCCAATTTTAGCGAATCCCTGAAGTTGACGTTGTGGGGTGTGATAATAGGAACGCTCGCGTATGTATAGTACAATAAATATATGAAACGGTATGCTGCGCTTTGCATAATAATGAGCTTATTATTCGTGCACGTTGCTCATCCGGTTTTTGCAGATCAAGAAGACTTGGAAGTGACCGCCACTGTAATCCCTACTCAAGCTGATCTAACTCTTTCGCTTTCAGGTTCAGTCCAAAATGGAGCAACAGTAAGCCCCGGAGCGGAAATTCAATACACCATCTCCTATGTTTCTCGCTCCAATACCGGTTTTCCTCTTCAAATAGTAGCAACGTGGGAAGAGGGGTTGGTCATGGGGACGGATTCAAATTACATCGCCGTGTTTGATTATATGGGAGGCACCGCAACAACAGGAATGGGAGGAGCAGAGCCCATCATAGACCTCATGCAGCGCACTATCACATGGAACATTCCTTCGGTGTCAGCAAGTGATACTCTTCGGGAAGTGTCATTCAAGCTCAAAGTGAAGTCTTCGTTTGTGACCAGCAGTTCTTTGTCTGCCTATGTTCGCGTATCAGGAAGGTATTTGAACACTTCATTAAGCACTCAATCTCATCAAATTATCGTCCAGCCTCCCGCCGTAACGCCCACGCCAACCCCCACTCCCACGGGATATCCATTTCGACAATT
>CALESU010000220.1 GCA_937914905.1 uncultured bacterium | reverse complement strand
AATAATGGCAGTCCAAAACCCCAGAAGTGCGGGATCCCAACCGAGTCCAGCAAGCTGAATATCAATAAATGAATTACCATTCATGACCGTGATCATGGTGAGGGTGATGATAATGACCGATGTTGTCCGTACATTTCCTTTTGAAAATAGTTGTTGAGCTCCCTCCCCCATTTGTTTCACGTAATTTTTAAAAGAAAAGATTACTGAATCAATTGGTGGTTCTTTGATTAATAAACTCACCATAATCCCAATAATTGATGCGCATGAAACGAGAAGAAATGGAAACCCTACCCAATAACTATAAGTAAGTCCACCTAAAATAGCAGCACCTCCCTGCGCCGCCATTTTTATCGCAGAGATCCGCCCCAAAACGTGATCAAACGTATGTTCTTGTTTTAAGCTTAGTAAAGAATCATAGACCAGCGCATCGTATGTCCCTGACGCAAGCGCACCTCCTACTGCCATTGCAATTACGCTTACAAGTAAGAAGTCATAGGAAGGCGCAAATGCCATAATACTGTTCCCGAGTGCTACAAAAAGAAACGAAAGTATGATGGTTTTTTTCTTCCCCAGCATGTCTGCTATGGCGCCTGTTGGGATCTCCCCAAGAAGCACCATACCATATGCAACCATTTCAATAATTCCAATTCCTTGATAATTAGTAAACCGGAGATAATAAATGACCCAGATCGGTGCCCAAAACAACGCGGAATAGAAAGCTGTCAATACGTAGACGAGAGGGATATTCCGCTTTAAACGAGAATGGTCTGGCATAACGTATTTAATTTATTCTCAAACCTCATCAAACAAGCCTTCAGAAGGTAATACTTTTGACGCAACCTCTCCCTCAGGAAGCTCCCCCACATCTGATTTAGGAAGTAACGCTTTTCCTAAAATACTCTGTAAATCGCCTTGCATTCCCATGGTAGAGTCAAACACTTTCCGAAGATTTTTTTCTTCTCGAGCCCATTTGAGAGCAAACCATCTGCGTTCTTTTTCGATCTCTTCTTGCATTCCCGTAAATGCTTCAATGATTGCTTCAACTCGGTGACGGAATTCGATACTGGAGACATAATTGTACAAATGCTCCATTTTCCCCGATTTTCCAGTAAGCGCTGTTTTTCCTGCAAAAAGCTCTTGGAGCTGGATACGAAGCGCATAAACTAATCCTTTTATATATGCATACTGACTTACCCAAACCCCTTCGACATATCCGAAATGCTCAACGCCTTGAGGGATAA
>CALESU010000219.1 GCA_937914905.1 uncultured bacterium | reverse complement strand
CCTCGCGTGTTTACTCCTATCATCATGATGCGAGCTGAGCGATTATCTTCAGGGAAGGAAATTATTGACCAAATAGGAGAGTGTATTGTCGAGCCCAAGTTTGATGGATTTCGTTTACAAGTGCACAAAAAAGGGAAAGAAGTACGGCTCTACACGCGAGGTTTAGAAGATGCTACACACATGTATCCTGACATTGTTGAAGGTATTTTTCGCGAAGTAACTGCAGAAGAAGCTATTTTAGAAGGTGAGGCAATTGGGTATGATATCGCAGGAGGAAACTTCCTCCCATTTCAAGAAACGGTTCAACGAAAACGCAAGTACGGTATTTCTGAAAAAGCAAAAGAAATTCCTCTCAAGCTGTTTGTGTTCGAACTTCTATTCCTTGAAGGCGAAAACTTCATCAATCAACCGTTAACTGCACGAAAAAAAGCCTTAGAGAAGATTATTTCATCAGATATTAAAATAGCTGACGGGACTATATTCCAGGCACACGAAGAACGAATTAGTGATCCTCAGAAAATTGAGCTAATGTTTGAAGATGCGATATCACGGGGCTTGGAAGGAATTATTGCAAAAAAAATGGATGGCACGTACAAACCAGGTGCTCGTGGGTGGAATTGGATAAAGTTCAAACGGAGTTATTCCTCAAAAATTGATGACACAATAGATTGTATCGTCATGGGATATGATTTTGGCAAAGGAAAGAGAACCTCGTTTGGAATCGGAGCATTTCTCGTTGGTGTGTATGATCAGGAAAAAGACCAATACCTTACCATTGCAAAAATCGGAACTGGTCTCACGGATGAAGAATGGCAAACGCTCCACAAACAAGCACAGCATTTAGTCATCCCAACTTCTCCAGACAGTTATCTCGTTGATAAATTAATGGAATGTGACGTGTGGATTCGCCCAGAAATTGTAGTTGAGATTAAAGCAGATGAGATAACTCGGTCTCCGGTTCACACAGCAGGGCGTATTATGAAATCTTCAAAATCAGGGAATGCTCAAGAGGTTGAAACAGCAGGATTTGCACTCCGTTTCCCCCGGTTGGTAAGGTTTAGAGATGATAAAACTCCGGAAGACGGGACAAGTCTTTCCGAAATTACTCACCTTTATGCCTCACAGAACGCTTCTCGACAGGAAAATACTTCTTAATGTATGAGGGTAACTGAGCAAGGTCTATCATATGAGGTTTTTTGATTCCTCGCAACTCTCTGACTTGTATCCCATGAAGCGAGAGCATATGTCGTATACGATTCGGGTATTCGATGAAAAATGAGGTAGGATTCCCCAGAATTCGTCTCGTCGAGCTTCGCACTTGTATGTCAGGATCATATCCGATAATTCCATTATGTTGATCAATATGTATTGATATGTCAATATCCTCATGTACCTCGTGGTCATCGAGACATACTCCTTTTCCCACTTTATCCCAACACGATTTCCGAAGCGCCATATTGGGTCCAATAAGGGGATAGTGACCTAAAATGACTTGGATCGCACCTACGAATTGATGGAATATCGGTCCTGCAATAAGCTCAGGCAAAGAATCATAATAAAGTGTTCCGCTCACGGCGTCATATTCAGGATGTGATTCAAAAAAATCTTTAATTTTTCGTATCCAATCTTTTCGAGGTATGGTGTCTGCATCTGTTCGTGCAATTATGTCATACTTCGCAGCGTCATACCCTCTATTCCTGGTTGGAGTAATGCCTTGTTTGTGTTCGTGTAAAATCCGCACGGGATAGCGAGAAGCAATCTCAACGGTTTGATCTGTGGAGTTATTGTCTACCACAATAATTTCATCTGCAGGATCTTCTTGTTGTATGAGAGATTGCAAGCACGTTTCAATATACCGCTCTTCGTTATAGGTAGGGATAATGACTGACACTTTCATATTCTTATTGTACCTCAATTATCCTGCAGAAAGAATATTCAGGCATATAACAAAGTACAAAATAAACTTATCCACATTAGTTGTGCGATTTGGAATGAGGCTCTCCAAAAGTATAAAGCGTCATAAAAGTACTATAAGATATGCAATTTTATTCTCATAAAATACTATAAGACTTGACGTATGATCGAACAGGGATTACGATATAGCAGTTTCAAAAGTCTGGGATTGCAGAACGCATGCATTTGCGAGAAGTAAAAAGGAGTTAAGAAAAGAAAGAGCATCACTACCGCTCGTATAAAGGGGACGACGTGTAGTAATGCTCTTTTTTTGCTCTTAAGATGAACTCAAGAACAACAATAAAACGATATCACATCTCCATATCCTTGTCAAGGACTCCTCTAATTTACTTTATACAGAGCCCCAAACCCATCAGAAGAGCGGAATACTTGAGTACCTAGTAGTGCAAACTTATCTTCATTCAATCGCGTATATTTTTCTCGTTCCATTTTGGAGACCACTACATACTGCACATCATATTTTTTAATAATTCGCCGCGTCTCTTCCACATCTTCAGATTGATACAGAGCCTCAATGTCTGGAATTCTTTTTCCCACCACATCAGAGGACCCTCTCCATAGCCACTGATGTGGTGGGAAAAAGAATTCCAGACATTGAGGCTCTGTATCAATGTCTGGAATTCTTTTTCCCA
>CALESU010000218.1 GCA_937914905.1 uncultured bacterium | reverse complement strand
GTACTTGGCTCTTCTTTTTTGACATCCTTTTTCTTTTTTTTCTCTGAAACTTCAAGAGCATTTTCAGGCTCTTTTTTCGCATCATCCCCCGTCATATGAGGCATGGTAAGAACGGTTTGGAAATATTGCAGTACTGCGGTAATGACAGGAACGAGGTAATAGTAGGGTGCCGTAGCACCAACTTGCGCAGGAGAAACCGCAAGATTGAACATGAAAAAGTTCGGATCAATGCTTTGAATGCGGATCATGGGGTGATACAGTTTCTCATTGATTTGTTGAATGATTTTTCCTGATGGATCAGCAACGAGAAAAGATTGAAGAGTTTGATAGAGTCCGAAAATGAGAGGCATTTGAATTAAGGCAAAGAGACAACCCGATGCTGGGTTAATACCTGCTTCTTTATAGGTATTCATCTGCTCTTTTTGAAGCGTCTGAGGATCTTTTTTATGTTTTTTTGCAAGTGCATCAAGTCTGGGCTTGATCTCTTTCATTTTTTTCGCCGTCTCCATTTGCTGACGGAAAAAAGGATGCATAAGTCCTCTAAAAAGAACCGTTATGGAGATTATGGCAAGACCAAATGCTCCAGAAAGTCCTATCTTTGCGTAGAGAACGTAAAAAGACACCAGTATATTGGTAACTGGTTGGACAACAAGGAAGTTAAAACTATCGACAATTACTTGTGGCACAAGGGAATAGAAATTGGTAATGCACGAGCAAAAACTTAGACTGCGAGGACTTTTCTTCCCTTGCGGCGTCTTCTATTGATGACCTCTCGGCCTTTTTCAGTGGCCATGCGAGCCAAAAACCCGTGTGTCGTGCGCTTTTGTTTCTTTTTTGGTTGAAATGTTTGTTTTCCCATGAATGAAAAAAACTATTGATAACGTGTTTCAGTCAAGTATAGATGATTCTTGCGAGTACCATTCCTGCCAAATTGCCTCAGTCACAAATGGTACATACGGATGAAGCATTCGGAGCAATTCTTGCCCGGCAGTCTCCATCTCTGTCAAGACCTCAATACTACCACGTTGGAGTGCTTCTTTCAACTCTTCAATGTAAAAGTCGGCAAATCGGTGCCAGGTAAAGTCATACACCAGGTCGAATGCTTTCGCAAGCTCGAAACGCTTGACGTGGGAGTGATATTTTTTGGAAATTGAAGCGAGTTCTTTTTTCATTGCTCGTATTTTTTTTATATCTTCCTCCGTGGTTTCTTTTGATCCCAACTCTTTTTCTTGCGTTTTGTAGAGATGAATAAAGCGAGCGATATTCCAGACTTTATTGCAAAAATTACGCATAG
>CALESU010000217.1 GCA_937914905.1 uncultured bacterium | reverse complement strand
GAGTAAACACGCGAGGATGAATATCGGTCAATACACCTTCTCCTTCTTCTTTAAGTCGCTTGCCAATAGTCCCTAAGTCGGGAAACACATGATACGCTCCTTGAAGGGGCGTGCGAAGTGACTTATCCCCTTTTAGCATCCAGGACAACGCGTCAAGTATAGTCATGTCTGAAAATCCCAACCGAAGTGCCCCGACTGGGATTCGCACCAAGTAACGCACAGATAAGGGATCAAGTTGTCGAATGAGTGCGGAAAGCAATCTGATTTTTTCATCTTGAGAGCCGGGTCCTTCAGCGTGCGCCATTTGGGTGAGCGTTTTGAATACCTCTTCTATCTCCATGGGGTGTTCTTCAAAAGATGGCTGTTCTTGTTTTAATCTTTCAGCAACTTCTCCCAAATCTCCCACCTTTCCATATTCGGCAGAAAGACTTTTGTTGTCTGCTTGCATGGCAAGAGCAAGTGCTTTGAGCACCATCTTTTCAGCCATCCCAAACTGCACCAGTGCATACTTAGGCGAAATGTGTCCCTGAATCAAATATACTGCTTTTTCATATTCTTGAGGAGTGAGCGCATTGAAAAGCTCGGCCAAAATGGTTGTCATGGCAAGCCGAGAGGGAGTTTGTTCAATCCGCTTGATATAGGTGCAAAGCGTGGCAAATGTCATAGAGGTAATTTATCCGGTGAGAATGTAACGAGCAGACTTGGTTCGACCCATTTTTTTTACTAATCCGTTGGTTATCAATTCCTTAATATCTCGCAAGACTGAATCCTCACTAATATCGGGAAAAATCGATGAAAAACCTTTGTTTTGGATGTATCCGATATCTTGAATGTATTCGACAATACGCACTTGTCTTTCTGTTAAAAAGATCTGTCTACCACCAAACTTTTCTTTCATTTTGGCATCTTTGGAAAGCCTGAGAATTTTATTTTTAATTTTGTCAAATTCCACCGATGCGCCATAGGTGAAGTATTCAAGCCATACCGTCATGTCTCCGTTTGTGGCTTTCTGAAGACTCTCGTAATACATGATGGCATCTTTATCATAATATTCCTCAAGAGAGAAAAACCGCCGGATGTCATATCCTCCTTGTTGTAAGATAAACGTGGAAAGGATACGAGCAACTCTTCCGTTTCCGTCAATATAGGGGTGGATTCTCACAAATTCATGATGAGAAATCCCGGCTTTTAAGATAGGGTGCAATTCTTCTCTCGAGGTCCGATTCATCCAAAGCATAAGATCTTTCATGAGAAAAGGGACTTCAAAAGGGGGAGGGGGGGTGAATGTGACTTCTCCGGTTTGGGAGTTTTTGATCACTACTTGCTTCGTCCGATATGATCCTGATTGATCTGAATCAAGAATATTGGTTACCACAATACTGTGCATGTGATGAATAAGATCTTCACTTACGTCAACAATGTCTTTTTTTATTTGCTTGTCTATATAATCAATCACATTTCGGTAGTTGATAACTTCCTGCACGTCTCGAGCGCGTGCCATGACTTCTTTTCCTCGCAAAACATCTTTTGCTTCTTCCATCTCAAGCATGTTTCCCTCAATATGGGTACCATGATGAACTGACCGGACAATAGCATCTTCTCGAAACTCTTTTTCCCACAAAGGCAAAATGGGTGAGTGTTTTATCACTTCTTCCACGGCTTCGATGGTGGCAATGTGTGTAAGAATTTTGTTGGTGATGCGAAAATCAGGAGAAAACATATGGTTATTACATTATGAACAATGGCACTACTGTCATTATAGCGAACTATTACGTGTGATTGGAAATTCCCCCATTACTTGCCAAATCGCCTCTTCCGAGCTCGGTAATCCTCAAGACATTGTGCCAATTCTTTGGGGGAAAAATCAGGAAATAAGGTTTCGGTAAAACAGTATTCTGTGTATTCAGATTGCCACAACATAAACCCCGACGTTCTCGTTTCTCCTCCTGTTCGAATAATGAGGTCTGGTTCGGGAAGATTTGGGGTGTCGAGATACTGTTCAAATGTTTCTCGTGTGATTTCTGAAGGCGTTAGGCGAGCTTCCGTCATTTTGCGCATCGCTCTTAGCATTTCATCCTTGCCGCCCGGCTCATAGCGGCAGAGATAGAGATCATTGTTG
>CALESU010000216.1 GCA_937914905.1 uncultured bacterium | reverse complement strand
TATATATTTGACTATTGCAAGAACCTCTTCGTCTTCAATGTCAGATTCTTCGATATAACTTACCTGAGCCATGAGGTAGGGATTTTCCTGAGTGTAGAGTTCAACCTTTACTTTCTGTAACCCTTTTACCAATGCATTTATCTGTCCTTTTTCACCTGAGGCAACTTTATCTACTTGGACGATTACTCCGACATCATACAAATCTTCGACTTTCGGATCATCGTCATCTACCTTTTTTTGCATCACCAACACAACCTGTTTTGTGGTTTCCGTCACACTCTTCATGGCCAATACACTTTTATCTCGACCGAACACTAATACGTTTTCAGCGGAGGGAAAGACAATGCCATCTCGGACCGGTATGACGGGAAATATTGCTGTTTTTTTGGATTCAATTGAAATCATATCTTAGCAGTATAGAATATCGATTGCTAGATGTCAACCGTTTCAAATAAATTCCTCGACAAATGAAGAGTAGTCGGTGAAACGGTCTTTATGGACGAGAGGTTTGTCCAATTGAGTCATGTGCTCGTGATAGCACTTTCTCTCTGTTTTATAGAGAAGTCCCAAAGGAAAACGTTCTTCCGTCACTTCCAAACTTTTTTGTATTGCTTGTTGTTTGTTTGTGGGATCGTACGACTCATCTAATTTATATGTCTTTTGAAGGTAATATTGATACGTATTTATTTTATTGAAAGTAACACATGGCTGAAGAATGTTAACTAAAGAAAACCCTTTGTGTGCCACCGCTCCTTTGATAAGTTCGATAATAAGCCGTGCATCTCCTGCAAAGCCTTGAGCGACGTATGTGGCGCCTTGGGTTATGGCAAGAGCCAGTGGATTCACCGGAGTTTCGATGATGCCATGAGGGGTGGATTTTGATACAAACCCTTCTTCTGCAGTAGGGGCAACTTGACCAGTAGTTAATCCGTACACCATATTATCATGTACAATCACGGTAATATCATGATTTCCACGACAAGCGTGTAAGAAATGGTTTCCACCTTCTCCATAAAGACCTCCATCTCCTCCAATCACAATTGCCGTCATATCATGATTTGCAACTTTCATACCTATTGCAGTTGCGAGAGCTCTTCCATGCAAGCCATGCATTGCATACCCATTTAAAAAATCGTTCATATTTCCTGAACACCCAATATCAAATGAGAGAAGTACTTTTGAGGGATCTAAACCCATTTGAGTAAGTGCTGTTTTTATCCCCACGCGAATGCCCCAATCTCCGCATCCGGGGCACCAGGTTGGTGTATAAGCGTCAAATGATACGTTTGTCATAGTGTTTTAGTGAATTTAGTCAATGCGCTCTGCCAATTTTGCCATAACATCTTCTTGAGTTGATAGGTGCCCTTCAGACTGGTGAACATGTTCTGATAAGACATGTTGAACTAATTCTTCTGGAAAAAATGGTCTCCCATCATACTTTAATACTTTTTCTTCGATGGTAATCCCGGTGAGCATGCGAAGCAATCTTCCAAACTGTCCATGCGCGTTATTTTCAATAAGGATAATTCGTTTACCTTTACATCGGTCGAATAATTCCTGGATCTCTTTTTCGGGAAGTGGATATACATAGGTAAAGTGGATATATGCCGTTTTATGAGAACCATTCAATGTTTTTTGAGCTTCGAGAATTGGCCCTTTGTTTGTTCCCCATGAGATAAAGACGATGTCTGCAGAATCCAAATCTCCATAGATTTTTGGCATTTTAAAGTGATTTTTGAGATATGTTTCCACTTTCTTTTCTCGTTTATCGACTTGCTGTTTACGAACGATTGCATCTTCGGTGGTGTGAGAATCTTCAATGTGCTCGTATGAATTTGCTTGATAGAAAACCCCTTCTTTTCCCGGTATGAGCATTTCGGAAATACCATCCTCTGAAAGCTTGTAGCGAAGATAGGGGGATTGCTCGGTATCATGCACGATCTTTCCTCTATTGGGTGTGTGGGAAGCAAATAATTGATCTATCCATGCCTTGTCTACATCTTTATGAGATTCCGATAAAAATTTATCTGAGGTGATTATGACGGGAATTTGATAGATATCCGCAAGATCATACGCAACCAAGGTGAGTTCTGCCATTTCGTCCACATCTCCTGGTGTGAGCACAACTTTAGGAAACTCACCATGACCTGCATGCACCGCAAAGAGCAAATCTCCTTGCTCGGTCCATGTGGGAAGTCCAGTTGCAGGTCCTGGGCGCATAGAAAGGAACACGACGACGGGTATTTCAGCGACTCCTGCATAGGACAACGCTTCAACCATGAGTGCAAAGCCTCCTCCTGAGGTGCCGACTGCGGAGCGAACCCCGGCGAATGCAGAACCTAAGGCAGAGTTTATCACTGATATTTCATCTTCGGGATGGCGAACCACGATGCCTGCTTTGTATTGCCATGCCGCAAGAATTCCTAAAACGGAAGATGCTGGTGTCATGGGATATGATGCATAATGGCGACAATCGGCAGGGATCGATGCTAGGGAAAACATCTCGTTTCCTGTCATTACGAGCTTTGTTGGCGTTTCAGGACGGTGTTTAAGTACTTCCAATTTTTGAGCACCAGATGAAGTAATGTGTTCGTATCCGATGCCTGCCAAATGAAGGTTAAATTTAACCACGTCTTCGCCTTTGCGATCAAACTGCTCATGAATCATTTGTTCTAAAACGCTAAGATCCGCCCCAAGGAGAGATATGCTTGCAGCGACTGCGACAGAATTGAGCATTTGTTGCTGAATTTGCTCATCTTTTTTTATTTTCGTGAAAGGTACCGGAATTTTGATCACATCTTCGGTAACCTCAAGCATCTCAGGGTCATAAATGACTCTACTTTCACGGACTAATCTGTGTTTGTGAAATTCGTACGTTTCTTTATTGAGGCAGACTAATAAATCTACTTGAGTGAGAGGGGAATGGATCTCTTCGTATGAAAAAGCTACTTCGTATGTATTGTGACCTCCCCGAATAAGGGATGGATATTCGGCATAATCGAAAATATGGTATCCGGAGCGGGTTGCAATTTTAGAAACAGTGAGTCCGGATGTCATGATCCCAAACCCTGCTTCTCCGCCTATTTTCCAGTTATATTTCATAAAGGTCAAAACTCCATCAACTAGTTTTATAGTACTGTTTTATCCTTCCGAGTGCAATACATGAAGGATTACACAATCGATCGCTTCATCCACGAAACAAACATCCAGTTACTGAGGGAAAATCTTATTTCCTGCAGTATCTTGCACTATGATTGCTGCGGTGGGACATCCTCTTGCAGCGTCTGTGATGGTGTCATCGGAATCTGCTTCTGCTGAAGCTAAAATAATTGCTTTTGCCTCAGAATCCATGACAAATGTTTGAGGAGCTATAGCGACACAAGTAGCTGCACCAATACATAAGTCACGATCTACATGAAATGTCAAATTGCGAACAGTTACTGGTCCTGAAGGTTGAGCGGGGTTTTTAAGCTGTTGGTCATCTGCCATAGGAAAATTATATAAGAACAATTAATGACTGATCAGTTTGAGAAGCGCTTCCTTTGCAAGGAGCGCGCATTTTAAACGATTTGGGGTCAACTCGATACCTAATAATCCTAGCACATCTTCCTTAGTAAGTGTGCGTAATATTTCGGTGGATTTACCAAGAGCGTGTTCAGATAGCATTGATGCAGAGGCAATCGAAATTGCGCAACCTTCTCCGGTAAACCCAATTTCTTGTACCTTTCCATCCTTTTCTACGATCTCAAAATGGAGCTTGTCCCCACAAAGCGGATTAGAAACATCGATGATACGAGTGGGATGTTCCAGCTTTTTGTTGTTCCGGGGATATTGGTAATGATCCAGTATGAGATCTGCGTAAATACTCATAAAATGTACCCTTTTCGAGAAAATGTGTGAAAGACGTTATTGATTCCTTCGACGAGTTTTTTAACATCCTCCTCATCATTATATAAATGAAAACTTGCCCTAACTGAAGCAGGAATACTAAGATTTTCATGTAAAGGCATCGCACAATGATGTCCTGCTCGAACACACACATGTGTTTCGTCAAGAATTTGAGCCACATCATGAGGGTGAATTCCTTTTAACGTAAACGAGACGATTCCTGACTGCGAGACGATGTGTCGAGATGTGAAAAATGTTACATCATCTCCCCATTCATCAGAAATCTGTTTCAATGCGCGCATGGTAAGATTTTGCTCGTGTTCTCTCAACGCATTGACGTCAAATGATTGAATAAAATGAATTGCTTCTTTGAGTGCGATCACTTCCGCAATGGGAGGAGTTCCTGCCTCGAATTTATGAGGTATCTCATTCCAAGTCGATCTACTAATGTGGACTTCTCGAATCATATCTCCTCCGAATTGATACGGTGGCATTTGCTCAAGGAGTTCGCGCTTTCCCCAAAGCACTCCAACTCCAGTCGGACCGAGCATTTTGTGTCCTGAAAATACCAAAAAATCACAGCCAAGATTATTCACGTCGATATTCATATGTCCCACGGCTTGAGATGCATCAACCACGATGATAAGCGAAGGATTAAAACGTTTTGCGTTTTGAATAATCTGTCGTATCGGATTTATCGTGCCCAATACGTTGGATACGTATGTAATTGCAAATACTTTTGTTTTCGGCGTTATCCAATCTCCCAAATCGATCTGAACATCTTCACGATCATCCCTTCGATCTTGCTTTTTGACAATCTCAAGTTCGAAATGGTCATTGATGCTTATGACTTTCAACTTCGCACGTTTTCGAATAGCAAGCTGTTGCCAGGGGACAAAATTGGCATGATGCTCCATGATGGTGGTTACGATTTCATCTCCCGCGTTAACCTGTG
This sequence comes from uncultured bacterium, assembly GCA_937914905.1. Lineage (GTDB taxonomy): Bacteria > Patescibacteriota > Microgenomatia > UBA1406 > GWC2-37-13 > UBA1450. The sequence goes on along the minus strand of CALESU010000216.1, from coordinate 8,746 downwards.
CCTCTCCCCACGTGGACGCAATAAGATTAAGGGATTCCGTTGCTCCTTTGGTAAAAACTACTTCTGCCGAATCTGTGCAAGCAATAAATTGAGCCACATCACTTCGTGTATGTTCGAATTCTTCTGAGGCTTTTTCAGCAATTGCATACACTCCTCGATGAATGTTTGCGGAATACGAAGAGTAATATTCTAAAAGTTTTTCAATTACGGTACGGGGCTTGAGAGAAGTTGCTCCCGAATCAAGATACACCAGATCTGGGTGTGAATCGTAAATGGGAAAATCTGAACGGATGTTATGAAAAGAACGCATTATTACTTGGTTGATATGTTGAATATTTACCTTTTATTTTATCATGTAATTCTGTAACAAACCCTTCCACGAGAAGATTTTTTGCCTGAGACTCGTCAAGCCCTCGCGTGCGTGCATAGGTAAGCTGGTCTCGATTTAATCTGCCCGTTGTAGATCCATGCGTGCAAAATACATCATTTGCAAGAATCTCCAAAAATGGTCGTGAGTCTACAAATACTCCTTCTGACAAAATGAGGTTTTGATTTTTTTGATACGCATGACTTTGCTGACCTTCTTTTTCTAAACGAATCAGTCCTTGATAGATAAATTTGGATTCATCGGTAAAAACTCCTTTGATCAACAGGTCTGAAAGAGAACCTGGAGCAGTATGATGTTGGATGGTTTCGATATGGAACTGTTCAGCACCTTTACCGATGTACAAACCGAATATGTAGAGTTCGATTCCAGAGGACGCAAGTTCAAATGTTAATTTTCCTGAGCGATTCTGAAAAAAAGCCACATACTCCCCCGGCTTGGTGATTTTGACTAAATCTTCCTTTTGTTTATTCAGGTCTATAAATTTCATATGTTGTTTCGATAACGTCATCCTGAGTGCAAGCGAAGGATCCATTCTCAGTGATGGATTCTTCCCCTCCGATTCGGAGGGTCAGAATGACAACACTATCCTACGCTTCCTTCCATTTCAAGCCGTATTAACCGATTAAGCTCTATCGAATACTCAAGGGGAATTTCTCTTGTCACGGGCTCCATGAATCCCAAAACGAGTGCTGATTCAGCATCTGCTTTCGACAATCCCCGAGACATAAGATAAAACAATTTCTCATCACCCAATTTTTCAACTGTTGCCTCATGCTGTATTTCCACATCTTGCTCTTTAATCCGCATAAAAGGATAGGTATCAGATCGAGATGCTTCATCAAGGATAAGGGCGTCGCACGATACGAAAACAGTTGCATTTTTTGCTTTTGGTGCGACTTGCACGAGTCCTCGATATGAAGTTCTTCCTCCTTGTTTTGAAATAGATTTTGAAACGATACGAGAAGAAGTGTTTGGGGCAAAATGCATCATCTTCGCTCCTGCGTCTTGCACTTGCCCTTCTCCTGCATATGCGATAGAGAGAACTTCTCCTCTGGCACCTTCTCCGGTGAGGTACACGCTGGGATATTTCATAGTTAGCTGGCTTCCAATATTACAATCAACCCACTCCATAATCGCACGTTCTTCGGCTTGTGCGCGCTTCGTGACAAGGTTATATACATTTTTACTCCAATTTTGCACGGTGGTATAGCGAACTCTGGCTCCTTTTTTCACAAAAATCTCAACTACTGCTGAATGAAGTGAATCTGTGGTGTAGATAGGTGCAGTGCATCCTTCAATATAATGGACATCACTTCCCTCTTCTGCAATGATGAGTGTTCTTTCAAATTGTCCGAAGCGCTCAGAATTGATACGAAAGTATGCTTGAAGAGGAAGAGATACTTTCACACCTTTGGGAATGTACACAAATGATCCACCAGACCACACTGCTGAATTTAGTGCTGCAAATTTATTGTCATGAGGGGGAATCAAGGTACCAAAGTATTGTTTAACTAGTTCCGGATATTTACGTAAGCCAGAATCCATATCCATAAACAAAACACCGTCTTTGTCTAGCTGTTTATTTACACTCTCATACACCACTTCAGATTCATATTGTGCAGAAACTCCGGCTAAAAACTTTTTTTCTGCTTCAGGTACGCCGATCCGGTCATACGTCTCTTTAATCTCAACAGGGAGATCTTCCCACGAGTTTACCTGTTTGTCAGTAGGCTTGAGATAATAAAAAATATTCTCAAAATCAATCTTTGATAAATCTCCTCCCCACGTAGGCATCTTTTTTTCAAGGAAAATCTTGTAGGATTTGAGCCTAAATTCGGTCATCCAAGCAGGTTCTTCCTTGATCTGAGAAATCATGCGGACCACACTTTCGTCCAAGCCTTTTTTAGCTTTATACACGGATTTTTCTGGCATAGAAAAGCCGTATTTATAGTCAAATTGAATATCGTCTTTCGGGGTACTCATGAGGGGATATCAAGTAATATTCGTATAACCAGTCTCTTCAATTTCTTTTGCGAGTGATCCATCTCCCACTTTCACGAGTTTTCCTTTCATCATAACGAGGACGTAGTCGGGCTTGAGGTAATGGAGAATTCTGTTGTAATGAGTGATCACCACATACGTCTTGTCTTGCTTGTGTTTGGTGAGAAATTCCGCGATGGTTTTGAGCGAATCTACATCCACTCCGGTATCCACTTCGTCAAACATGAGAAAATCTTTGTCGAGTACTGCAGCCTGCAAAACTTCCATTTTTTTACGTTCTCCCCCCGAGGCACCTTCATTTAGTGCCCGTCCCAAAAGTTCCTCACTTATCCCTAGCTCTCGAGCTATAGCTTGTGCTTGTTTACGAATTTGGAGAGGATCCTTCTTCCCTTGCATAGCAAGCTGAAGGAGTTGATACACCTTTACGCCGGATAGCGCTAGAGGAGATTGGAATGAGAGGAATAATCCTTCATGAGATCTTTCGTTAGATTCCATTTCCGTGATGTTTTTCCCATTGAAAAGAATTTGGGAACTTTCTTTTATTTGATACGCAGGATGCCCCATGATGGAATAAGCAAGGGTAGATTTCCCAGATCCGTTGGGACCCATAATGGCGTATATTTTTCCCTTTTCAAACGTAAAATCAATTCCGTTCAATATCTGTTTATCTTCAATCGATACGTGGAGATTTTTCAAAGTAAGCATGAGTATTTGTTCGAAACTTATAGCGAAAACCAAGTCTAGCGAATTATTGAGTAGATTGCAACAGAGAGAGGCGCGGAACCCGGTCGATGTGAGACCCAGGAGAAAGCATCAAGCCTTCTTCGGCCCGAAATGAGGCGACGATCCCGATCATCGCGGAATTGTCAAAGTTGAGATATTTGTAAGGTGGAAACTGGACTATTCCACCATGAGATTTGACCAGAGCTCGCAGTAAGGTTCGCAACCGTTCGTTGACACTCACTCCTCCTCCCACCACGAGTCGTGATATTCCCGTTTTGAGAATAGCTCGTTCTGTCTTTTTAATCAATGATTTCATAACCGCTTCCTGAAATGAACTGGCGAGATACGGCAACGCTTCAATCTTCTCTTCTTCGCTCATCTTCTGTATTTTATAAAGGAGTGCGGTTTTCAATCCTGAAAATGAAAATTGCAAATCCTGAGACTTCATCATGGGTCGAGGAAAAATGTATCGATCTTCATGCTTTACCGTTTGAGATAGAGTTTCGATGACAGGTCCTCCCGGATATCCAAAGCCAAGCATGCGCGCTGCCTTGTCCAAGGCCTCTCCGGCGGCGTCGTCCACTGTTTGGCCTAAAATTTCATACGTTAAATGATCTTTGAATAGAATGAGTTCTGTATGGCCTCCTGAAACAAGCAATCCTAAATAAGGAAACTGGAACGGTCGAGTTGGATTTCCTTTTGCATTCTGTACAAAACTCGAATACAAATGCCCTTCCATGTGATTTACCGGAATAAGAGGAATGGTGAGAGTCGATGAAAGTTCGACTGCCTTACGAATTCCCACCTCAAGGGCAATCGCAAGTCCTGGACCGTATGTTACTCCAATCCCGTGAATTTGGGCAAGCGATAAATGCGCGTTTCGAAGGGTTTTTTGTATGACCCAATCAATCCGCTCTTCGTGAGCACGCTTGGCAAGAGAAGGTAAAATACCTCCCCACTTTGCGTGAAGTGCAATTTGCGAATACTCAACATGGGCAAGGACCTTTCTCCCTGAGATTATGGCACAGGAAGTGTCGTCTGCTGAAGTGTCTATAGCTAAAATGTTCATAATGAATGATGAACTCGAATGATTCGTTCATTCTCGTTAACGTGTGAAAAGGTTACCAGAACCACATGGGTTTTTTCCTGGAGAGAATGAATAAAATCCCCCATGCGCTCTCCCCACTCAATTACCATAATAACGGGTTTATCCAGATACTGATCTAGCCCAATATGCTCCATTTCATCCGATTCCATTATGTTGTAGAGATCAGCATGCACGAATTGCTTATATGTATTATTTAATCGATTCGATGCTGAATGAGGAATTTCATACTCATACGAAACGACAAAAGTGGGAGACACTACTTGAGGAATTCCTAATACTTCGGCAATCCCCCGAGACATTTCCGTTTTTCCCGTTCCTAGCTCTCCTGTCATCAGGAATACGATTGGCTTTCCTTTGGCTTTTTTTTCTGATTGGCGCAGGAGAAATGCACCCAGTTTCCGCGTTTCTTTGGGAGAAGGTGATCGATATTCATTTTTGCTTGACGTGATAATATCTCCTTTTCTGACAATCTGAAGTGAATCTTGAGTCATGTCAAGGACGGTCGAGGGTTTGTTTCGTGGTAGTTTTCCTGCGTCCACTATAAGGTCTATCATCGCTTGTTTTTCTTTTGGTAACTGATTCAGTAACGATTCGATGGAATAGTGAGGATGACGTCCACCCAAATTTGCAGATGTTGCAGTTATGGGGTTGCGGTATGATTTCGACACTAAGCGAACAGGCTCATAATCAGGAATCCGAAACCCGAGAGTGCCCGTTTCCGACTCAAGTAGGTTTGAGACGGTGTGACGAGAGTTTAAGATAACCGTAAATGGCCCTGGAAGGAGTGATTCAAGAAGTGGTTTTTGATTGCTTGTGATAAATGCATGAGAGGCAAGCTCTTCAATTGAGGAGACAAACACAGATATCGCTTTACCAATTGGTCTATTTTTGAATGCAATAAGCTTTGACACTGCCTCTTCTTGTTTAGCGTCAACTAAAAGTCCATACACCGTGTCTGATGGAAAAACAACAAGCCCTCCCGAAGAAAGTACTTCTTGAGTTTTTGAGACGACATCTTTCAAATTTGTTCCGTCTTGTGAAAGGCGAATTCTCATCTTTTTTCTTGTACTGATAATCCGGTCAAACGCTTCCCATTCTACCAAATATCTGCTAGAATGGTGCGGTATGAAAAAATCAAAAGAAAAAAAAGGTGAGCTCGATAAGATCAAAGAGTTTAAGATTCAATTCAATATTAAGACTCTTTTTATTATTTTGTTTTCTGCATTTTTTATCTTTAGTATTTTTGGTCCCCTCTTCTCGGATCCTGCAGCTACCGCGGAAAGCAAGCCACTTTCTCAGATTTTGATTGATGTTAAAGAGCAAAAAATATCCAAACTTTCAATCGCAGATACTCGCGTGCTCGCAACTTATGTTGATGGATCACTGGTAAAAACGCGAATAGAGCCGGGAGATAATGTTCGTCAAATTTTGACCGATTCAAAAATCCCCCTCAATCAAGTTGAGATTACCGTTGAAGATACACAAACGGGAGTCGAGGTTTTGAGATTTTTAGGAAATGTCATTCCTGCGATTTTATTGGTCGGATTCATCTGGTTTATGATGCGCCAAGCAAGAGGTTCTCAAGATTCCATATTTTCATTTGGACAATCAAAAGCAAAACGATTCAACAAGGAAACTTCAAAAATCACCTTTAAAGACGTTGCGGGTGTGGAAGAGGCAAAAAAAGAACTCGAAGAGATTGTTGATTTTCTCAAAAATCCGGAAAAGTATAAGAAACTCGGAGCAAGGCCACCCAAAGGAGTCATGCTCGTTGGCCCCGCAGGAACAGGTAAAACGCTCCTTGCAAAAGCCGTTGCGGGAGAAGCCAGCGTTCCTTTCTTCTCTATAGCCGGCTCTGAATTTATGGAAATGCTTGTCGGAATTGGAGCTGCACGGGCTCGAGACTTATTTGCAAAAGCAAAACAAAGTGCACCTTCTATCATTTTTATTGATGAAATTGACGCAATTGGAAGGTCGAGATCTACGGGAGTCATGTCCTCGCATGATGAACGGGAACAAACGCTCAATCAGATCCTTGTTGAGATGGATGGATTTACCCCTAACGAACAAGTGGTGGTAATTGCAGCTACCAATAGAGGAGATCTCCTTGACTCAGCACTTCTTCGTCCCGGAAGATTTGATAGACGCATACTGGTAGATTATCCCGACGTTGAGGGAAGAGCGGAAATTATCAAAATTCATGCTAAAAATAAGCCAGTTGCAGAAGATGTGAATTGGGGAAGAGTTGCCAAAAGGACAGTTGGATTCTCTGGAGCAGATATTGAAAATATGCTCAATGAAGCAGCGATTACTGCCGCACGAAACGGTCGAGACTCAGTTACCATGGATGACATTGAGGATTCAGCCACCAAAGTGAAATTGGGCCCCGAAAAAAAACGCTTACAAACTGAGCTCGATCGAAAAATTACGGCATATCATGAAGCGGGACACGCCATTGTTTCTCATTTTCAAGATCACACGGATCCCGTACATCGCATTTCGATTGTTTCTCGCGGTATGGCTCTTGGATATACGCTTATCCCTCCTGAACGAGACAAGTTACACACCTCAAAGACGGCTCTCATTGAACGAATTGCAGTCATGATGGGCGGACGAGCTGCTGAAGAAGTGGTGTTTAAAGAAATCACTACAGGCGCTTCCAATGATTTTGATCAGGCAACATCAATTGCGCGACGTATGGTAATGGATTTTGGCATGAGTAGTTTAGGTCCGATCAATTATGGACCGTCTCAAGATATCACTGATTACCGCATGGGAGTAGAGCGCACTGACATTTCTCAAGAAATGTTGGCTCGAATAGATCAAGAGGTAAAAAGTATTTTGTTCGAAGGATATGAAAGAGCAGTTTCTCTCTTGAAAACCAAAAGGGACAAGATGGATAAGGTCGCAGAAAAACTCATGGAAATAGAAAGTATGGATCAAGATCAATTTGAGGCCATCGTGGGAGTAAAGAAAACAGATCCCAGTGAAGTTTCTCGAAAACGATCGGTACCCAATCCTTCCCAATGAAAACATTGCTCCTAATCGACGCTCATGCGATGATTCACAGGGCTTTTCACGCTCTGCCTCCCACCCTGACATCTCGTGATGGAACCCCAACAAACGCGGTATATGGATTTTTTATGATGTTTCAGAAAATCGTAATCGATTTTCGCCCGACACATTTGGCGGTTTGTTTCGACACGCCAAAACCAACATTTCGAAAAAAACTGTATACGGGCTATCAATCAAAACGCCCCAAGATGGACGATTTGTTACGAGTCCAAATCCCCATAATCCGAACTCTTTTGGATGCCGGTGGAGTCACTCGGGTAGAGAAAGAAGGCTTTGAAGCCGATGATGTTATTGGCACTCTTGCAGAACGTCAAAAAGAAGCGTTTGACCGAGTACTCATTGTGACGGGAGACCGAGATTTACTCCAACTTACGGATGAAAAAGTTTCGGTTATTGCACCGAAAACGGGCATTTCTCATTTTGATCTGTTTACCCCTCAAGAAGTGAGGGAAAAATATGGCATGGACCCCATGTACGTACCAGATTACAAAGCACTCGCAGGAGATTCTTCCGATAATTACAATACGGCGCGAGGCATTGGTCCGAAAACGGCTCAAAAACTCCTGGCGCCTTATAAAACCATTGAAAATCTGTTGGAGCATCTTAACGAAGTAGAAAACGTCAAATGGAGAGAAATATTGCAGGAACATAAGGAACAAATACTTCTGTTTAAGAAAATCGCAACGATTGTTCGTGATGTCGATGTAAACCCACCCATGTCTAGTCTTGCCTTCTCAACATTTCAGGAAGACCTCAAGGAAGAATTTAAAAAACTGGAATTATATTCTCTCATTCCCAAACTGTGGCCTTCTCTCAAACCCATTGCAGGTGCGGTGAAAGAAAAAAAGAAGCCGACAGAAGACCAAATTGGATTGTTCTAATTTCCTATGATAGCACCCGATACTCAGCAAAACATTCTCTATATGATCTATTTCATCTTACTTCACAACGCAGAGGCGCTTTTTTATGCGTCAGGAATTATTATCACCACACTTCTTGCACTATATAAACCTAAGCGAGGTCTCATTGTGATAATGTGGGGATTTGCAATCCTCCTTTTTGCGTTTGAATATAATAAACATATTTTAGAACCACTCAGACAACAGACCATTGATTCTCTGATCACGGTGCGGGAAAGTTGGCGAATTGAACATACGATTAATTATGTGTTGACTCGGGTGATTCCTCGAGGTCTCCCCCTCCTTGGATGGAGTTTGATAGGATTGGGACTTTTTTTAGATAAGATAATTAACATATTGTTTCTCAAAAAGAAACCAATTAACTCCTAACTTCTATGTGTGGTATTTTTGGCTATATTGGAACACGTGAAACTGCGGGGAATCTTATCCTTGATGGACTTAAATTGCTCGAATATCGAGGCTATGATTCGTGGGGTGTTGCGGTCAAACAAACTGTATTCCGCCCGGAAGTTGAGATCGGGTTCGTTGAAC
>CALESU010000215.1 GCA_937914905.1 uncultured bacterium | reverse complement strand
TGAAGCAATTTCAAGAGCAGCGAAAACTCCAATAAGAATAGACCAAATACTCGTTCTTTGCATCGCAGTATGGAGAAAAAGAAGCCATACAATGCCATAAATCATAGTGTGGAGCCTCCGCCACCATGCACCCATCTTCTTGACACTTGCATCATTTGAAGTGACATACAGCGCAAAAAGACTGTAGAGAGCTAATACTCCGATAAATTCAAATGTTGGTGGCGGGATCATGAGCGGAACTCCTCCCAACAATACAGGAAAGAGTCTCAATCCCATGTAATGCAAGAGAGAGAGGAGAAACATTGTCACGCCAATTTGTCTTCTTACGGACATGAGAGATGCGGTAAACATGCTTCGAATCCCAAATCTACGCAGGATTCCAGGAAGTATTGATACGCAAAAAAGTACGATTGCCAGCTGTCCTGACCAAAGAGATGTTTGATAGGTGAGTGCCATTTGCTCGCTTCGCCAAATCCACCATGCCATTAGTAACATCGCAATTCCAATAAGGCCATACACGAAGCGAAATCCCTTGACCACACTCTCTTTATTGTGGATTATTAATTTGAAAAAATGCGTGGCGAGATCGGATATCTTTGGTGTGGATTCCATATAAAGATATGATACCAGACGAACGAATGACATAAGGAGAAAGTCCTTCGTGCTATACTCAAAGTCATGATGAGTCCCACAAGGATCAAACGCATGCAAGATGTGGTTGCACAGAGGCAGAGCGGTTTAGTAATCGTGCTTGAAAATATGCATGATCCACACAACGCAGCCGCAGTCTTACGATCGTGTGATGCTTTTGGCGTGCAAGATGTGTATTTTATTTTTCAAAATCAGCCTCCTTTTGACCCGCGAAAAATCGGTAAATCGAGCTCCTCTTCTGCAAAAAAATGGCTGACATATCATACTTTTTCCTCAACCACAGAATGTTTGTCAGAATTAAAGTCTCAAGACTACACGCTGTATGGCACGTTATGTAATGAACATACTGAGTCTATTTATTCAAGGCATATTCGCGAATCAAAAGTAGCACTTTTAATGGGAAATGAGCATTCGGGGCTTTCTGAAGAAGCAATTCGAATGCTAGACGTTGCGATATCCATCCCTATGCGAGGATTTGTGCAAAGCTTTAATTTATCAGTCACAGCAGGGATTCTTCTTTTTGAAATCACCAGGCAACGCTTGGAACAAAACGCGCTGGTCGCAAATGGCACAGAGTATCAAGAAAAACTACTTGCGGATTTTCTGAATCGTTAAATCACTTAATTTGTTTAGGGTTTATTTCTCCGATGCTTTCTCGTTGCAATAATTGTCATTCCCGTGCCGTGCCTGCCGGCAGGCAGGAAAACGGGAATCCAGACGTAGATCCCGCATCCGCGATCTTAATCATGAATAATCCCGGCGGGATGACAATAAGTGACATTTTGGATTATACTTATGGGTATGGATCAACCCGATATATTTCCTCCAGATCCCGCCTTGTCCAATGATGCTACGGGTGAAACACCCGAAAAACAATCTCGGAATAGAGTGATTATTTTATCGATAGCTGCTGTAGTAATTGTTTTTTTCATTGCACTTGCGATATCGCTTCAAGTAAATCGTAAGTCTTCAGAGCAAGAAGAAGAAGCGTCGATAAGCCCAACGAGCACAAATAATCAAATTACGGAATCACCGACCAACTCACCAATTCTTTCTCCCTCAGAAAACGTTACTCTTGCCCCTTCTCAAAACAGTAATCCTAATCTGAAAACACACACATCTTCCAACCTCGGTATTTCTTTTAGCTATCTTGCAAAACAAGACTTGCAAAATATCCGGGAAATGTATGTATTTGAAAAGGGGAATAAGATTTGTGTTACCTATGAGCAAACGGACACCACTTGCGAGGTTGGACAATCGGTAGAAGTTTTTACGAAAAGCGCAGATGAGAGTTTGGAAAAGGCAATTCAGAGACAGTTCTTGTCCGGAAAAGATTTAAATAGGTGTTCGGTCCAAGTATCTCAAGCGCCCAAATACCCCACTTCGTTTTTGAAAGGTGAAATTATGCTTCCCAAGTATGAAGATTTTGATATGGAAAAAATGATGGTTGACACGGAGTATTGTTCTCCAGATTATGCTCAAACGAATGGCATCCGTTACTTTCTTGAAGATGCCAATCATCCCACGAAGTTCTTCTTTTTCGGGATTGGGCAGTATGCTATTTTCTCTGAAAACGAGATCCCTTGGCAGGAAACACTTATCGTACCATAAACAATCCCTCTTTCCATATGAAATTGCCCCGACCTTTCTCAAACCACACGTTGTTGCATTTACTTCACGCCATCAATGACGGCGTTGAAGCAAGCTATCTTTTAATTCTGCCCTTTCTCGCACTTGATCTTCAGTTGAATCAAACTCAAGTTGGCGCCTTGGGGACAATGCTTGTTTTGTTCGGAGCCTTGCTCGCTATTCCAGCCGGAGCTATTTCATTTAAAGTGGGAGGATTGAAATCACTTTTTCTGAGCTTAGTAATTTATGGATTGGGATTATTTGGGATTGGATTTTCCGGAAATTATGTACATCTGCTATTCATTTTTGCATGGGGAGGAATTGGGTTTGGGTTATTTCATCCGATATCATTTGCGCTTGTTGCACGAAGCTCAGAACGAGGTTCTCGGGGAAGTGCGATGGGAAGTTTTACGGCAGCAGGAGAGTTGGGAAGGTTTGCCATTTCAACCATTCTTGCAAGCTCGGTAGTCTTTTTGGGTTGGCGAAATAGCGCATTTATCTATGGTGCGGGAGTGCTCATAATCGGAGCTTTTTTGTATCGTTTTACGATGCGTCATGAATCATCTCTCGAAACAAAACCGCTTTTTCAGGAACATGACAGCTTTGGGCATGTGGTGCGAAATGGAAGATTTCTCATGGCAACTGCGATCAACATGCTCGACAATGTGGCTAGCCAAACAATCTTCCTATTCTTGCCTTTTTTATTGCTGTATCGAGGAGTAGATCCGGCACTCCTTGGTGCGTTTACCGGAATATTTTTTGTAGGAAGTTTGTTTGGGAGGTTATATTTTGGGAAATTAGTTGATAGGTTTGGGAGTGCGTGGGTTTTTATTCTTTCCGAATGCGTGATGGTCTTTTTTATTATCGTTCTTGCTCAAGTCACACTCTTCCCTTTTATTTTAGGAATTGCTTTTTTACTGGGGATAGTAACGAAAGGCACAGGTCCGATTGTCAAAACGATGGTTTCAGAGTCTGTTGAACATCAGGGGAACTTTGAAAAAGCATATGGGATAAATTCCGTGGGCGCAAGTATTGCAGCCATGTGTGCGCCAATCGCACTTGGCATGGTATCGGACGCATTCGGGATTGTGAGCTCATTTTACGTGATGGCATTCATGGGTGCTCTTGCGATTATTCCGGGGATTGGATTTATGGTTTTAGGCAGAAACTTCTCTTCGCAAACACGTACTTGATTTTCAAAACAGTACGCAAAATCGAAATGTATATTGAAGCGCTTTATGACGGGAATAGAAGTATAATTTTCATACCGTACTTCATCATGATCAACATTCTTACCAATAGGGAAAAAAAGGAAAGCCCAAAACCAGAAAAGCTTTATACTCAAGGCGAAGTTGATGCATTGCAAAAAGAGAATGCGGAACTGCTTGCTTCTCAAAATGATGCTCCTGTTCCTGCAGTCCCGACTGAAGAACCGCCCGTAAGTAATACAGAAGCCATTGCTCAATTGGTTGAGAAATCAAATAGAATCTTACTATCAATTTCTTCACACGCATTTCCCATTGATATATTTCCTGACACAATCAATATTGAAGAGGGAAGAATTACCATTATCAAGCGTCGTTTTTTATCTTCTGAAATTCACAGTATCGACATAAAAAATATTTCAAATATTTTCATCAATAGCACCATTTTCTTTTCTCAATTGGTGATCATCTCCACAACATTTGAGGCAAATGAAATTAAAGTCAGAAACTTAAGGACAAAAGAGGCAGTTTTTGCCAGGCGCATAATTGAGGGATTGCGAACATTTGAAACAAATAAAATCGACACTTCAGCTTTTTCAACAAAAGAACTTATTGCCAAACTTCAAGAACTCAGTACTACAAAGATAGTTATGTAAATTAATGATTATTGTTTTATGAATAGTCCCACCATCAATCTCCAATACACCACAATCAATGAATCTTTACCGGATTTTATTTATGAAGGATTAAAGCCGTATGTACAACTATCAAACACATATCATCCTCAGCCGATTGAGCTTCGAGAAAAACTTGCTCAAAAACATAAGGTACCTGTGGAGATGATTTTTCTTACCGCTGGTATTGATGAAGCAATCCAAATGTTTGCAAAAACGTATGGCGAGCATGCATACACTTTTTCTCCCACCTATATTGAGTACAAAAATGTAAATGACTTAGGAGGGAGTTTGACAGAAGTACCCTCCCTTATCGATGGAGCGTTTCAGATTTCAACAGAACTCATTCCGAACGCAAGTTTGATTTTTCTTGCAAATCCCAATAATCCTGTGGGGATCACATCAAAGGAAAAAGTGTTGGAACTTGTCCAGAACAATCGAAGTGCACAGGTGGTGATTGACGAAGCATACGGAGAATTTGCAGAAGTTTCTGTGATAAGCGAAGTCTCCAATCATCAGAATCTGACTTTGTTTCGAAGCTTCTCAAAAGCATATGCAATGGCAGGATGTAGAGTTGGTTATTTTGTTTCACATCCGCAAACCATCGAAAAAGTTCGCAGCAAAACGCAGTGGTCCAACGTTTCCTATCTCTCAATCGGTGCAGCTCTGATTGCAATGGATCATGAAGAATATTATGTCAGCATGAGAAAAACTATTCGAGAAAGAAGGGATGTTTACAGAAAGCGCATTGCGGATTTAGGGTTCACCATTCTTCCGTCTCACATCAATGCGATACTTCTCCAATTCCCCACCGTGGAAGAGGGAACTCAATTTGTGCAATATCTGGGAGAACATCAGATTGTAGTAAGTCATGGAAATGGCGGAAGTAATATCGGTCTTGATCATTCCTTTGTTCGCATTGCGATAGGGAGTGAGAGTGAGATGGATTTCCTTTTCAATTCGATGAGACAATATCCTCAAACTACATAAGATTACATTCCAGGAATATCTTCCATCAAGTTGTTCCAAAGACCCTTTCCATTTTCACGTAACAATAGTTGAAATAAAATCACCTCCTTGTCTGTATTACATATAGAACACGTTAATACATTATTCAATGAATGGAGGTGAACAACATGAACAAACATACAATTGTCGCGAGTATACTCGTATTAGGATTAATGGTAGGTGGTGCAGTATCTGTTTCAGCATATCAAGGAGATCCAAACGTAAAGGGTCCCAATTATACTGAAGAGCGCCACACTGCAATGACGAAAGCATTTGCAGAAAAAAACTACCAAGCATGGAAAAATCTCATGCAAGGAAGAGGTCGTGCCACCCAAGTCGTGAATGAAAAAAACTTTGCGAAATTTGCAGAAGCACACGCACTTGCACTTCAAGGAAAAACTGACGAAGCTGCAAAAATCCGTGCTGAACTTGGCTTAGGACTCAAGAACGGATCTGGAAAAGGTCAGGGATTCGGGAGAATGAACAAGTAAGATTGAACCTTACAGAGAGCACTCCTCCTCATTTATGATGATCATAAAGGGGAGGATGCTTTGGTATTATCTATTATGCGTATGAATGATCAAGCAGAGCTAACAGACGAAGAAATCATTGTTGCAGTGCGAACTAAAGATAAGGAGCGTTATGCAGAGATTATCAGACGTTATAGTACAAAGCTCTATTCCTATGCGCGGTATCTTGTGAGAGATGGGCAGGATGCTCAAGATGTGGTTCAACAAACGTTTATCAAAGCTTATGTGAATCTCAACGGCTTTGATACAAAGAAAAAATTCAGCAGTTGGATATATCGGATAGCACACAACTGTGCAATGAGCATGTTGGGAAAAGAAAAGAATACGACAGAACTTGATAGCTATGAAGATGTGAAAAGTACCGTTGATCTTGAGGATGATCTCATTAGGAAAGAGTTGGTATCAAAGACTCATGCATGTCTTTCCCAGATTCCAGTCTTGTACCGAGAACCTCTTTCTTTGTATTATCTTGATGAGAAGTCATACGAGGACATTAGCGATATTATGAGAATCCCGGTTAGCACGGTTGGAGTTCGAATCCGTCGTGCAAAAGCAATTATGCATACCATATGTCAAAAGATATAAAAACACAAAACTCAAGCCGAAGCAAAATCCCGGATTTTGAACACTCCATCATGGAGCAAGTTACATCTGGAAAGATTGTCATGAGGCCAAAATGGTATTTTATCATCGGAAGTATTTCATCCATTCTGGGTATGGTTGGGCTTTGGATTGGAACCATTTTTTTACTCAATATTTCCTTTTTCTTCCTGAGAAGTCATGGCCCTATGGCATCTTGGCGACTCGAAATGATGCTGAGCAGTTTCCCATGGTGGATTCCTCTCATGGCCGTATGTTTCATTCTCCTGGGGATTTGGTCTTTAAAACGATTCGATTTTTCATATCGAAAGAATTTTTTCCTCATAGTGTCCGGATTCATCGGGTCGCTCCTTATTGCATCGATTCTTATTGAAATAACAGGAATCAGCGACGCATGGGTGAGACGAGGTCCGATGAGACGATATTTTATGGAGCAACAAAATGGAAATGGAACGAATGATTATTCTGATTGGCCGAGAGGAAAACAAAGAAATGGAAACATGTGGAGAGAAAAGTAGAGAGCCTTGGAGATCGGTTCTCACTTCTTTGGTGGTGTTTCCCGTTCTTGCGATTTTGCAGAGGAAATAAGTTTAAACATATGGCCTATAGTTGACAATAAAATGATTATTTGGTAAAATATCCGTCATATGTCAAAAGAAAATTTATCATCCAATATCATAGATGTAGATTTCGAAATTCCCGATCATTCCCATCGTCCCGGTTTCGGGAGACTCTCTCAACTTGAGGCCGAATATAAAAGTGCTTATCTAGATGAGCTTTGGGCCTCGATTAAGTTAGAAATCGACGCAGATCAACTCAATACAGCTCATCATTATTTGAATGCTCCAATAGTAATGGCTTTACGTTTGATGCAGCGTAGTCATGAAATTTCTGCAAATAGAAAATATCAAGAACTTATTACCATTAGACAAGCAAAATTGGGCATAATTGATCACGATTCTAAAATGGCTGAAATGTATTTTCTTGGAAGACTTGCTCATCATTCGGATTTAAATTTGCACGAAGATGCTTCAGACTCACAATCTATCAACGAAAGTAATGAATTAGACTTGGATGCATATATGTCCTTAGGTGGTAACAGTGATGTAATTCAAGAATTCTACGACATGAGTGGGTTTGAAAATGGTGATCCTCAATAACAACTGAACTGAAAGATACGCGTAAAATAAATCCAAAAATCGCAAGAATCATTAGTCTTCATATTTTCTACAGACCCTGCTTTATTCGATGATCCTTGATAGAGCAATCGCATTATTGGTTATCTTCTAAATCGTAAAGAAAAATGAAATGGACCATACTCTGATATACTTCTCTCCATATGAAGGGAGGGGAGCGTTTATCTTTTCTCAATCCAGCTGAAACAAATGGCCTTCCTAATGAATTTCAGGAGCTTCTAGAACCATCTTCAGAACCCAAGTGGTCTACTATTCGACAAGTAAATACTGCAATTGAAGTCCACAATGCAGGAAAATCCCTTACCGATTTTACTCGTGACGAACTACTAGCTCTTGCAAACGGATGTGATACGGTCTACTTTCTTGGAGTGGGGATGCAGAGTCTTATCGGTCTTGAAACTTCGAAAAAATATAAAAATGTGCATCGGGCAGACTATCCTGATCTTGAAGATAAAGATTTAAAAGCCTCTTCTTTTGCCACAATCCCCGGATCTTTTGACACTTCAATTGCGTCAAGCTCAGACGCTTGGAAAGAAAAGGTGTATCGCGTTTTTCATGAGGCTGGAATCAAGGTAATTTTAGATATGGTCCCCAATCATGCCGAGATCGAGCTCGCACTTGCAAATCCTGATGCTTTTGTGACTGCAAAAATCGGCACCTCTGATGCATGGCGACAAGATGAATTTTATAGTGAAAAAACGGTGATTGTAGAGGGAGAGGAGAGAAGAATTGCCCATGGCGCAAGTAGGTATGATCCTGCTTGGATAGATACTGCCCAACTGAATCCTTACTCTCGAGCAGGGCGTGAGATATTGAAGCAGTGGCTTGGGTATGTTGGGTGTTGTGACGGGTTGAGAATTGATATGGCCCATCTTGCTCTCCGAGAGGAATTTATGACGAAATGGGGAAAACTCATAGCAGACGGTGATCTCCCTATTGATTTCGAAGATGAGGTTCTTGATTGGTTTGCTCAAGAAGCGCAAAAACGTGCACGTCAAGAAGTGGGAAAGGAGTTGCGGTTTATCTGTGAAACGTATGAAGATCGTCATAGAAATGCATTAGCACGTATGGGACTTTCCACGAGCTATGCGCATGACGTATATCAAGCATTAGTAAGAGCAACTCACGGCAATCCGCAGGAAGCCTTACTTCCCCTTTTGAATACAGTTGTCTCAAGACATCGGAGTAGCGAGGATCTTCTCTATGCAAGCAATCATGACGAGCCGAGATCAAGGGCGATGTTTGGAGCTGCGGCAATAGCTATTGAGGCGATGCTTGCGCTCACTCCAGGTGCCGATTTAATGATCTATGCAGGTGAAGAAAAGGGGAAATTGATCAGACCTCCTCAGCAAGTTCTTCGTTATCCGACGAATGAAGTGATTGACCTGGAAACAGAGCGAGAATATACAAATATCATTTCCTTCCGTCGCTCCCGACTATTTCAAGAAGGGAGAGGATTTATGCCCAATCATGATCAATTGGATAAGGGAATTATCGCAACGGGAGTTTGGCATGATGAGAGAAATCTCGGGATGATAACGTGTTCAAATCTCAGTGGGCAAGAACAGAAAGGAATGATTCCTTTGGGTGAAAAAGCAAAGGTTGTGGGAGTGTACGATATTGCAACAGGTCAATGGCTGGATCAGTTTGACACAAAAAACGGAAGCGTATATATTCGGCTTCAGCCTCATTCGGCCCAAGTATTGCTTATCAAAAATGAACAGAACTGATCTCTAAGTTTCTTACAGTCATTCTGAACGGATCGTAGCGAAGCGAAGAATCTAGTCAATCGTTTATCAGTATCTGGATCCTTCCCCTCCGAATCGGGGGGTCAGGATGACATATTACTTCACTCCCATAAGCTCTACTTCGAAGATAAGAGTAGAGTTCGGAGGAATGGTCCCAACAGGTTGACTGCCATAGCCGAGTTCAGGAGGAATCGTCAGTTTTCTTTTTCCTCCGACTTTCATTCCTACCACTCCTTGATCCCATCCTTGAATCACTTGTCCAACTCCAATCACCGTTTCAAATGGTTGTCCACGATCATACGAACTATCAAACACGGTGCCATCAGTCAGTGTTCCTTTGTAATGGATAGTAACAGTACTTCCACTTACCACTTCTGCTCCAGTCCCCACTTGAGTATCTTCAATTTTCAAATCTCCCTTTACTTGTGCGGCTGGGGTTGATTCAGGCGCCATTTTTTGTTCTGGTTCCGCCTTTGATCTCCCAAAAGCAAGATACGCAAATACAGTAAATAGGACAATGCCGATTATGGTATAGATCACAATTGATTGAGACATAAAACACATAGTACAGGGTGGAGAAAGTAATCGCAAGCGTTTATATTGTTTCAAGTCGTACTTTACGCTATCATGAAACTAATGGGGTATTATAAAAACGAAGATCTTAAAAAAGCTTTAGAAGAGCTTCAGGTTATTGATCAAAAAAAGCTCGATGAGATCTTTCTGACGTGCCATAAGGAAAAAACACTGCCTCACCGGGTTCTCATAGAAAAGGAATTGGTATCAAGCGACAACATCACGCGAGTTCTTGCACAGCTCGTTTCGATGCCATACAAAAAAATAAGCGAAGTCGTGATCCCAAAAGAAATTCTGTTCATCCTTCCTGAACAAGTCGCGAAAAAAAACACAACCATCATCTTTGAAAAAAACAGCACAAGTCTCAAAGTTGCTCTTGCCGACCCTACCAAAAAGGAAATTATTGAGATGTTGGCAAAAAAAACAGGACTCGCTGTCGAAGCATATTTTGCCTCAGAAGAAGATATTCAAGAAAAATTAAGACTCTACACCCAGGATATCGGCAAGACATTTTCCACCATTTTGCAAGACAAGGTGGGAGTTCCTGGCCAAAACACAATCCCGGTGTCTCAGATTTTTAATCTCATCGTTGAGGATGCCTCAACGAGTAAAGCGTCTGACATTCATATCCAGCCACAAGATGACCATACGGTTGTACGTTTCCGTATTGACGGGGTGATGCATGACGTAGCACAACTTCCTTCGGGTTTGCATGAACAAATAATCAACAAAATTAAAGTTACCGCCAAGCTTCGTACAGATGAACACATGAGCGCACAAGACGGAAAAATAAATTACAGCGCAGGCACGGAGCCCGTTGATATCCGTGTATCGATCGTCCCGTCAATCAAAGGGGAAAATGCAGTGCTTAGATTGCTTGCCTCTCACACGCGCAGATTTTCTTTAGATGAAATAGGTATGCGAGAGGCAGATGTCAAAAAAATACATGCATACCTTAAGCGTCCTTACGGAATGGTGCTTACCACGGGTCCCACTGGATCAGGAAAAACGACGACCATTTATTCTCTCGTTAAAATTATCAATACGCGTGAAAAACATATTGCCACCATTGAAGAGCCTGTCGAGTATGACATCCCGGGGATTACGCAAATCCAAGTCAATGCAAAAACGAATCTCACTTTTGCAACGGGTTTGCGCTCCATTTTACGTCAGGATCCGGACATCATCTTTGTGGGAGAAATCCGAGATGAGGAAACTGCCGGGATTGCAGTAAACTCCGCGCTCACCGGGCATTTAGTTGTTTCTACGCTTCACACCAATGTTGCGGCAACCACCATTCCACGTCTCATAGATCTTGGAGTTGAGCCTTTTCTCCTTTCTTCTACGATCCATCTGATCATTGGCCAACGTTTGGTTCGAAAAATTTGCCACAAATGCCGAACGAGTGCCGAGCTCATTCATAAAGATAAAAAATGGCACATTGACGGAGTTGAGGCTCCACAGCTTGACGATATCCATGACCGCCTCAAAACGGTATTTTCACCCAAAGAATCAAACCGAACATATAAAGGGAAAGGATGCAAGCTTTGTTTGGGAACCGGATACCTGGGGAGAATCGGCATTTTCGAACTTCTAGAGGTAACGCAGTCAATTCGAGATCTGATAGTTGCAAAGGCGGACGCTGACCAAATTGAACAAAAAGCAATTCATGAGGGTATGCAAACCATGCTTATGGACGGTTTGGCAAAAGTGAAGGCAGGCCTTACCACCATTGACGAAGTTATGCGCGTGGTAAAAGAATAATATGAAACGAGTACATCTTTCCAGCGGTCAAAAACTTGAACTTTTCAACAATCTCTATACGATGATTTCTTCAGGGATTTCTCTTTCTGAATCCGTTGACCTTTTACTCCTGGAAACTAAGGGAAGTGAACGTGTTCTTATAAACGACTTAAAACATAGTATTGAGGAAGGGAAAACGATCGCGAGCACATTTGCCAAATATCCCGATGTGTTTGATCAGGTTACCATAGACCTTATTCGCATTGGAGAAGAGTCGGGGAAGCTAGACACCATTTTAAAAGACATCGAAAAAAACCTGAAGGAAGATGTCACTTTTATGCAGAAAATCCAAAATGCTCTCGTATACCCCATCTTTATTCTTGTGGTATTTGCGGGAGTCATGACTCTCATGTTTGTTTTTGTGATCCCGCGAATTAGCAAGGTATTTGACAAATTGAGGATTGATATGCCTTTGCCCACAAAGATTTTGGTATTTGCCTCCCATATCGTGATCAATTATTATCCTATTCTTATTGCAGGTATCATAGGAGTGGTTGCTATCATCGTCTATTTGTATCGTACGAAAAAACGAGTATTGTTATCTTTTTTCTTTTCCCTCCCCTTACTCCACAGACTTGCAATTGAGGTGGATATTGCGCGGGTTTGCAGAAATACGGGGCTCATGCTCGCTTCTGGAGTTCCCCTCTTGGCCGCGCTTGACCTTGCGGAAGGGATTGTTGTGCAACAAAGCGTACGAGCAGTGTTCAAGACAGTAATACATAAAGTGAGTGAAGGAAAAACAATATCAGACGGCATGAGACAACACATCGACGTTATGACTCCGGTTGCGGTGCGCATGATAGAAACGGGTGAACGGGCAGGAAAATTGGATCAAGTATTTTCCCATGTGGGAGAACGATTCTCTTCCCGGATCACCCGAAAATTGGAGCATATTACGACACTTGTGGAACCAGTGCTCATGCTCGTGATCAGTTTAGCGATCGGAGGGATGATGGTCGCAATTATGGCTCCCATTTATGGCATTATCGGACAAATTGGGAAGCGCTGACAAAGCATCGGGTTTTACCCTCGTTGAGCTTTTGGTGGTGATGACTATCCTAGCAACTCTTTTTTCATTGACCTGGATCAATGTGATGAACCCCATCAAAGATACGAGTACGGACTCAGCACTTCAAATACTTATTGCAGATCTCAAGTCTCAGCAACATAATGCAATGGTTGGTCTTACTGACAATGAGTCGCCCTCTTCATACGGCATATATTTTGAGGAAACGGGGTACACTCTTTTTGCAGGTACCTATACAGAAGGTGCCGAAAGGAATTATGAAGTTTCGCTTGAACCAGGACTTTCTCTCTCAACGACTTTGGTCGGAAACCAAGTGCTTTTTGAACACCTTTCCGGAGAGGTTGTGGGACATAATCCAAGCGCAGATACGATCACTATTACTTACGACGAGTTACAAACCCAAGAACAAATGGAGATAAATGCACTGGGAGCCATGTCTTTTTAAGGATATTCATGAAAAGTACTTATTTCCAACAAGGTCAAGCATTAGTAGAGCTTCTCCTTGCAATGACCATGATCTCTATTTTGATTCCCGTATTCCTCACCGGAATTGTATCTTCTCGGGATGGAAGAGTGATAGAGGAGTATCGTTCAGAAGGCACAGCTATTCTCCAAGAAACGCAAGAGGCAGTACGCAACATTCGAGGTAATGGGTGGGCGGGGATCGGGACAACGGGGTCATTTCACCCCCGAAATGATGGCCTTGTTTGGTACCTGCAATCAGGCACCGAAGTGAGAAACGGGAAATCTATCAGAGTGCTCATCGGGGACGCGAGGCGAGATATAAATGGCGCATTAGTATCTTCCGGAGGAACGGTGGATCCATCTACAAAACTCATCACATACACCGTTTCCTGGAGTAGTCCCGAAGTGGGGAGTGTTGTGGCTCAGGAGTACTTGGGAAGGTATGTGAACAATGCCGAGCTTAGCCATACTACACAGGCACAGTTTAATACCGGGACTCGTGTCAACACCACCGTTACAGCAGCAGGAAATGGAACGTTCCAGCTTACCTCAGGAACAGGTGCATTTACTTTTGTCGACAACTACGATGATGGGGCAAATTATACGTTTGATACATCAAAAGTGGAGGTGACGGGAGGTTATGCTCAATTGAAAGGTCTCAACCCCATTATTTCTGGATCAACTACGAACCCCAACTTTACCACAAATGCGACGGGGTGGACGTATGGTGAATGGGGACACACAAGTAGGGTAAGCGGTACATGGAGCCCTTCGGGAGGAAATACGGGAGGTAATATTCCTGCCTTATATACCCGAACTGTAAATCAGGCGGCAGGTGGGTACTGGAGACAAACCGTGCAGAATTTTACATCCAACCCCACCTCTCAACTATCTTTCGAGTGGTCTGCAAGTACGTTTGAGGGAACTCCGAACCCAGACAGTTTTCGAGTGTATGCATTTTTAGATACCAACTCGACTGCCCCTATTTTAGGAACAGAAGTTTGGAGTAGTGGTCAAATCACAGGAGTTACAGCATGGTCTGGTGCGGTAAATGTAGACATGAGTTCCAAAATGATAACTTCAGGTACGTATTATCTTAAGCTTGCAGCCTACTTGGACTATAATAATACGAGCACCAAGGGCCCTTTTCTCGTACGGTTTGACAATGCTCAGCTTACCTGGACTGGAACGCAGGCATCAACAACATACGCTACAGATTATCCCACTATCTATCAGTCTCCATCACTTGCTGATCCCTATATCGTGGCTTGGTCCACGTTTAGTGCTTCAGAAACGCCCAACGGAGGATCTATTGTATATCAACTTTCTCCCGACGATGGAGCAAACTGGTGGTACTATACCAGTAGTTGGGTTTTAGCTACACTCAATACCCACGTGATGACCGCGGCAACCACAAACACCCGTATCCCCACATTTCCTGCAACTAGTAAGAAAATTGCGGTTCGCGCGTTTCTCAGGAGCAATGGATTACAATGGGTACGACTCAATTCAGTAACGGTCGGATACAAGGCCGCAGTTGCTCCTGGAGGTCTCATTTCTGGCACATTTACTTCAGCTTCCCTTGATGCGGGGGCCACTGTCGCAATGCATAAAATAAAGCTGTCAGGGTCTCAGCCGACAGGAACCACGATTCGCTTCCGGATTGCAAATAATACTAATAACTCCACTTGGAATTACGTAGGTCCAGACAATACTACAACCTCATTTTATACTGGCATGAACGGGATGATCCCCATAGCGGCAACTTCCGCTCGGTATATTCGATACCGCGTCTTTTTTGAGAGCACTGTCATTGATGTTCCGCAAATAACGGACGTATTTATAAACTACTCACCATGAAATTTGCTGTTTTTCACAAAAATCACATAAATGAATCTGGGCACACAGTTGTCGAAGTGTCAATCTACATGATCCTTATTTCTCTGTTTATTATGTTGATTACGCAAACCTTTGTCGCTATTTTGAATACTCGGCTTGAAACGCGTAGCTATTCTCATGTGGGGCAAGACGGAAGATTGATTCTGACGCGACTTGCATATGATATGCGAAGAGCAAGCGCATTGGTGACTCCTGCAAGTCAGGGAGACTCGGGCGCGACCTTGGTGCTTACAATTGATGGCTCACCAGCGACATACTCACTTGCAAGTGGCGTATTATTAGTAGATTACGGCTCGGGAGACATTGCGCTCAATGGGTCAGGAACGGTCATCTCGAGTCTTTCATTCACTCGTTTGGGAAGCGGTGCTCGGGCCACCGTTCAAACAGAATTTACCGTAACAAGTACAGCTCAAGAAGCAGATGGGGCTGAAACACGAAATTTCCAGACAACAACCGCAATTCGCTAGTAACAAATCATATGAATAACGCTCAAAAACACACGGAAGGACAAGCGATGGTAATGGTAATGATTCTAGCAGTGGTGGGAATTTCTGTCGTTACCGCATCAACCGCAGTTACTATCGCCTCATCTCAAAACGCAAGCTCATTTACCAAAAGCGAGATTGCCTACTCTCAAGCTGAAGCAGGGATAGAAAATGCCATCATTTCCATCATTCGTGACAACTCATATAGCGGAGAAACGCTCACGCTGGGAGAGGGGACCGTTGTGGTAACTGTCTCAGGGGATTTAACGAAAACAATTACTGCTGTTTCAACTTATGGTGCGGTGGTTCGCACCGTTGAGGCAACGGGGACGATCACGAACACGGTGTTTGCCGTAACCAGTTGGGGAGAGGTTCCCTAGATCGAGTTCATATTCTGGTGTATCATAAAAAGTAACATCTATGTTTTCCTCCAAGAAAAAATTTATTGTACTCGTTGATTCTCAATCACTTTCGGTTTTTGTGGGGGGGAGAGTTTCTCCAAAGCACTTGTTATTTTCACCCTTAGTTGTTTCACACTTAGAAGTCTTGCAAGAACAAAGTATTCGCGAGCAATCAAAAGAATTTTTCCACCAATTTGAAAAAATAAAGAGAGTTGTCACGATTCTTCTTACGCCAAAAGTAGTATTTTCAAAAGTGCTCCCCAAAAATGCATCACCTGACGAGCAACGCTCATTTTTTGACATGGTTCCTCTTCACCCGGACTACGTGGTACGAAAAACAATTATCTTTCAACAAAATATGTATCTGATGGCAACCAATGCCAAGCTCTACCTGTATCTAGTTGAACTATTTACTGAGTTGAAGTGGGAGATAGAAGCTGTGTATCCTCTTCGTATTATTCCCAAGTTAGACGTCGAATTGGCTTCTAATGAAGAAATTTTTCGCATTTATAAAGTAGACCGAGCCATTCGAACAACGGCAAATCTTTTGGTAAGTGCGAATCCTTTACAAAAAGAGAAATAGAGAAGTTGCGAGTAGTATTAATTCGCTATAATTACCTCTTCTGCCTTTTGGATAATGACATCAATATCCACATCACTCTTAATAATGTATCCTTCGCAACCCAAGGCTTTTGCCTTTTCAAAATCTTCCGCCTGACCTAAATTTGAAGCTACTACCACAGGAATACTTTTGAAGGTTGGATTACTTTTCAATTCTTTGAGGGTTTCAAAACCATCTTTGACTGGCATGATAAGGTCTAAGAGGATTACGTCAGGAGTAAAGGTTTCGAGAATCTTAAATACTTCTTCCCCATTCATTGCCATTTGCACTTCAAAATCATTATGGGTAAAGGCAACGCGGTATGCATTACTGAGGAATTTATCATCTTCTGCAATCAGTACTTTTTTCATAGCGATGGTTCAGAGGTATCAATGACGATTGGGATTCGGAAAGTAAATGTGGTTCCTTCATTTACCTTGCTCGTAAAATGAATTGTACCATGTAATTCATTAATAAACTTTTTGACCAAATACATACCCAAGCCATTTCCATCCGTTTCCACTTTGACTACGTTCTCGCCACGGAAGAATTTTTCAAACATTTTTTGTTGCTCATGGGGAGGGATTCCAAATCCCGTATCAGAAATACTACATACGATTTCACTTTCTTCGAGTCCTATACGAACTGTAATAGTGCCATTTTCGGGAGTGTATTTGATCGAGTTGGTAAGAATATTCGTTATGATGTTGCTTAGTAGGTTGGGATCAGTTTTGATAGGGGGGATGTCGGGACTTATTTCCATATGCAACGTGTGTTTTTTGTCTTCAATAGACTTGGTAAGGTCAATCAAAATCTTTGAAACAAGCGTTTGGATGGAGAAGGATTTTACATTCACCACAATTTTCCCCGATTCGATACGAGAAATATTGAGAAGATTATTGACCAGGTCTATCATGCGCAAGTTTGATTCATAAATATTGGTCAAAAACTCATGTTGTTCTATCGTTAAATTCTCAGAATTATTCTTCAAAAGGAGTTGTGCAAACCACCGAATCGCAGAAAGTGGAGTTCTTAACTGGTGTGAGACAAGGGAAATAAATTCATCCTTCATATGCTCAATCTCAACGGCTTTACTGATATCCCTTTCGATCCCGATAAAAAACTGTATATCGTGATTAATATCTAAGATGGGGGTAACCCGGATTTCGGCAATATACTGTTGTCCTGTCTTTCTTCGGTTTGTCACTTTGCCAATAAACTCCCTCTTTTCTGTTTTTATTCGTTGCCAGAACAGTTCGTAAAAAGGTCGTTCCATCTGATCTCCCCACAGTTTTCCGGCCTTCGTCCCCATGATATCTTGTCGTGAAAATCCCGTAATCTCTTGAGTTTTCGGGTTTGCATACAGTATCCTTCCTTCTGGATCCGTGATTACCATCTGTTCGGATGCATGTTCAACTGCCATTAGGTATTTATTAAGCTCTTCTGCCTTGTCTTGAGTCGCTAGTTTTTGCAGTTTAAGCGTGTCTCGCTCTTGGCGAAGTTCCCGATTGATCGTAATAATCTCTTCTTCGCCGGTGGTTAATGCGTGGGAAAAATACGCACTGATTGTGGTAATGATGATATAACTCAAACTTAAATGAAATAGTTGAGCAGAGCTATATACGGAAATGGGATTTGGGGCATATGACAAAATGAGATACAAGACTATGACAGCAAAAAGGCCGCCAACATACCACATTCCTTTTCGGATGGGCTTTAAGGAGAGGGCAAGGGGGGGAAACGCATGAATCCATAAATATCCTGTCATGTAAACGCCTCCATGGGAAAGAAGCAGAATTCCCAGAAGTAACAAGAGAGAAAGGTTGATAGTGGTTGCTATCGACAGGTTGCCGAGGAGTCTGAATATGCCCAGATTGATAATCAAGATACTTCCGAAACACACTTCAATAAGGCCAATTACTGGATTCCCCATTTGTATCTGAGAAAATCCATACACAAACAGAAAGAAAGCGCCTATAAAAGAAAAGAGATGTAATGTGTGCATCTCTCTCTGGTACTCATTTTTAAACTTCCGATCTTTTATTTCGGCATTTAAAAACTCGTTCCAATATTCGCTCAAACGATGGAAAAGGGTAAAAAACAAAGCACGAAATGAATACATATGATCAAGCTTCATTATATGCAGATAACCGCAAAGGACTCAATCCTATTATGCAAGTTACTTGTAGCGATCTTTGACCTGAAATAGGATGTAAAAGCCTAAAACAACTCCCAGAATAATCCCAATGATGTTAAATTGGATCACTTGAGAAACAATTGAAAAGAGTTGTGCCCAAAACATGAATCGCCACCCTGTTTGAGTTTTGGCGAATAATCCGGGAATTGCCATAATTTGCAAGATCAAGGAAGGAATTGCAAGGGCTATGGACAGAATGATTTGAGGGAGAAAGACGGACCCCAGGACCGCAGCCGGCATGAGCGCGCTCCCAAATCCGATCAATCCAAACAAGGTAAACAATCCAGGAACTGCAATAGCAACTCCTAATATTGACAAATAAGGAGCAAATGCAACAAGGA
>CALESU010000214.1 GCA_937914905.1 uncultured bacterium | reverse complement strand
GTGTACCTTGTCATTTTTTCACAAGCCACGATATAGTTCCGGTAGCGCACATGGGGATAATCTAAATATTGGACCTCTCTTTCAGGTGCTCTTTGATAACGGTGTTGAGATTGCGCTTTCTGGCCACGATCATAATTACGAGCGATTTGCGCCCCAGGACAATGCATCTCGAGCAAATCCAAATGGAGTTCGGCAGTTTGTAGTGGGAACGGGGGGCGATAATCTAAGATCGATGGGTGCTAGTAAGCCGAACAGTGAATTAAGCTTTACGAATACGTGGGGAGTGTTGAAATTAACACTGGGAGAAGGGGAGTATTCGTGGAATTTTATACCTGTTACCGGCCAAACCACGACAGATTCAGGAAGTGCACAATGCAATACGATTCCAATAGGCCCCAACAGTCCAACCCCAACAATTTCAATCACTCCCTCACTTACCCCACTTCCAACTCTTTCCCCAATCCCCACAACTACTCCCACAGCAACTAATACACCGGTGCCGACTACCGCGCCAACGAATATCCCCACTCCAACACAAACCCCCATTCCTACCTCAACCCCCACAAGCACTCCAACGCCCTCGCCTTCTCCCACATTGACGCCTACTCCCACTCCTCCTATTGAAACAGTGGCTATAACGGTAATTACTAAATTACAAGGAATTACAAAGAAGCCTATTGGAACAAATAAGCAATCTGCTCTTGTTATCGTTCAATCGGAAGATAAGAGTATTCGCACGTCAGAAACAATAGAACTTATTGCTCAAGAAGGAGGATTGTTTAAAGGTACGGTTCAATTACAAAAGATGAATCTTCTTTTCAAATATCGTTTCGCCATAAAAGTACAAAACCACTTACAAGTGATCGTATGCGATTCAAAACCAGTATTAAATGCAGGAAATTCTGTCTTTTCTTGTGATAAACCTTCTCTTAGTTTTGTCAAAGGAGAAAATATAATTGATATGGAGGGCATTACGATTCGTGCAGGAGATATTAGTCCTCAAAATGGAGTATCTGATTCGTATGATGCTACATTTATTAGGAATAACTTAGGATCAACCAATACAGAAGAACTGAAGAAAGGTGATTTGAATCTTGATGGAATAATTGATTCTCAAGACTTTGTGTTAGTTATGCAAGCTTTAGATCAGAGATTAGATCAGAATATTGAGTGATTTACTTCTTCATCACTCCCACAACCTGAGTCAAGCCAAGTGGCACACCACCTAACCACTGTTCAAGCTTGAGAATTCGATCCAAAACGAATCGCGTGAATCGACTCACGGGAGAATTACTGTAACGCATCTTTTCATTGATGGGTTTATGGAGAATTTTTTCAAAAAAGCCGTAGACGAAAAAGCCGATGATGTTCCACTGCGTGGCAAAGGCAATTTCATAATTGGAATCACCAATTGCTTGTTTTATGTGATCCAATAATACATGCTGATCATACCGGCGAAAATGCCCCCACATGACATCACGCTTGCCGTAAAGATATGAATGACCGGGAACCGTAATGAGAAGCATTCCGCCCGGTTTTACGAAGGTATAGAGACCTTGTATTGCTTTTACGTCATCCTCGATATGCTCAATCACATCTGAAGCAATCACCACATCGTATTCCGCCTTGCCTTTGAGTTTTGTGATATCTCCTTGTTCTACCGTGACCCCTTTAAGTTCTGGGTCTTTTTGCATATTTTTGACAAGCTCTGCCTCAAGTTCATATCCGCGAACGGTAAAGCCGTGCGATTTAAAAAATTTGAGGAATAATCCATTTCCTGCGCCGACGTCAAGAAGAGTAGGGGATTGGCTTGTGACGATGTTTCTTGCCTTTGAAAGGAGAAATGAGGCAAGATTCGTGATCCGCAGATCGTACTGTACCGTTGCAAGCTTGTGTTGTTGAGAACCGAGATCCTGGTCAGGTGCGCGCATGTTAATCGGATTTTGCTATTTCGTAATTATTTCTTTCCAACCCGCTCAATATCCGCCTTCACCATCATGTCGACAAGCTGTTCGAATGACACTTTTGGTTCCCAACCGAGTTTTGATTTTGCTTTTCCCACACGTCCGCGAAGATGAGGAACTTCGGCAGGTCTTTGGAAGCGTGGATCCATTTTGACATATTTTTCCCAGTCGGTAATTCCTGCGGATTTGAATGCAAGGGTTACAAATTCACGAACTGTATGCGTCTCTCCTGTTGCCACCACATAATCATCGGGCGTTTCTTGTTGGAGCATGAGGTACATTGCCTCAACGTAATCCCCCGCAAACCCCCAATCTCGGCTGGCGTCCAAATTTCCCAAACGAAGTTCTGTTTCTAATCCAAGTTTAATTTTTGCCACGCCGTCTGTGATTTTTCGGGTCACAAACTGGATTCC
>CALESU010000213.1 GCA_937914905.1 uncultured bacterium | reverse complement strand
GGTTAAATGTCCTCCCGTTGAGAGAATTTGTCCCATGATGGTGTCTCCTGGCTTACATGTGGCCATATACACTGCAAAGTTTGCAGGGGAGCCAGAATAGGGCTGTACATTTGCATATTCCACACCAAACAGTTTTTTGACGCGTTCTTGAGCGATCATCTCAACTTCATCAACATATTCATTTCCACCGTAGTATCTTTTTTTCGGGTAACCTTCCGAGTATTTGTTTACAAATGGGGAAGAAAGAGCCTGTCTTACATGAAGGGATGCGTAATTTTCGGAAGGAATAAGTTCGATCCCATTTCGTTGTCGGACTTCTTCTTTTTCAATCAGGTCATACACTTCTGTATCTTTTTGTTGGTGCATAGGTGTGAATTAAGAAATGAATTTGATACAATTCACCAATAAAGATTACCTTACGAGGCTCACAATTACAAGCAAACCCACATGATTCGTACTCTTTCAGAAGCAGAATCTTATCTGTATTCGTTTATTCGATCCACCTCAGAGATTCGAGATGGCTCTTTTTCATTTGGTCGCGTGTGTGAGTTTGCGCGCCTTTTAGAAAATCCTCAAGACAAGATACGGGTGATTCACGTTGCGGGAACTTCTGGAAAAGGATCAACGAGCACGTATATTGCCGCATTACTAAAAGCACATGGAAAACGTGCGGGTCTCACTGTATCGCCCCATCTTTCTGATATTCGTGAACGATTTCAAGTTGACGGATCATTGATCTCTGAAAAAAAATTTCTGAACTATCTTGCAGAAATAATTCCTTGGATAGAACATATGAAAACAACTTCATATGGCGCTCCTTCATTTTTTGAGATAAGTATTGTTCTTGCGTATTACATCTTTTGGAAAGAAGGTGTTGATTATGCGGTTATGGAAACGGGCTTGGGTGGGAGGCTGGATGCTACCAATATTGTTCATTCTCCTGGCAAAGTTGCCGTTTTGACTCGGATAGGGAAGGATCATATGGAGATTTTGGGCAATACAATAGCCAAAATTGCAATAGAAAAAGCCATGATTATCACGCCACACAGTCATGTAGTAACGATTCCACAGAATCTTTCTGCAAAACGAATCATCGAATCTCAAGCTCATAAAACTAGAAGTGAATTAAGCATAGTTGTTCCCAGCAAGAAGGATAGGATTACTAAAAATGACGGAATAATTTATTTTGACTTTCATTACAAACAGTATGAATTTGGTCAAATTCGATTAGCCACGCCCGCGCTGTATCAGGTGGAAAATGCCACATTAGCTTTAACGACGTTCCTTGAAGTATCGGAACGTGATGCAATACGTATCGATGAAGAAATAATTCGATCAATATTTTCGAACCATATTATTGGAGGCAGATTCGAGAAGTTTGTAATCCAAGGAAAAACAGTAATAATCGACGGAGCCCATAATCCACAAAAAATGTCTGCTCTGGTGAAAAGTCTTCGCACTGCGTTTCCTCATCAGACTTTTTCGTTTTTACTTGCATTTAAAAAAGGGAAGGATTACACGGGAATACTCAAGTACATCATTCCCCTTGCGGCATCGATTACCATCACTCATTTTGGATCCACTATTCAAATCAAGGCACAAGAAGGGGAATCTCCTGCAATAATCGCCACCCTTTTGAAGGATGTGTTCCATTTTCAAAACGTTAGGATTGAACAAAACCCGCAAAAAGCATACTCCGACATTCTAAAGAAAGGAGACTCCCCCATCGTAATAACCGGATCTTTATATTTGATTGCGGAATTGTATCTATTTTTGAAAAAGTCGCCATAAGGATCGGTCTATTGGTATAATCTTTCTAAACCTATGACAAGCACACACAAAATGGATTTTTTGGTAGGACTGTATGTATTTGGCATTCTGGTATCAGAGCTCATGGGTATAAAGACGTTTCCTCTTATTTCTATCGGAACCCTTCATTTAAACGCAAGTGTTGCCATTTTTCTCATCCCCATTCTTTTTACCATCAATGATGTCATTATCGAAGTGCATGGCGTAGAGCGTGCGCGGGGCGTGGTTCGGATTGGTCTTTTCATGATAGGACTTATCTTTTTGTTTATTTTGCTTGCCGTAAACCTCCCCCCTTCTTCACGGTTTATCGAATCAAATGAGGAATATCAGTATATTTTTGGGAAATCGGCAAGGATCAGTCTTGCGAGTTTGACTGCGTTTGCATTAGCAGATTTTCTTGATATTTATATTTTCAGTAAGATTCGCAAAAGACTGGGCAAGTCAAAATTATGGCTCCGGAATAATGCGTCGAACTTTGTTGCGCAACTCATTGACACCACGCTTTTCATGACTCTTGCGTTTTATGCGTTTGACCGGGGATTTGATGAAAATCTCTCGTTTTTGATAAGTCTTATCATTCCCTACTGGCTTTTGAAATGTAGTATGTCTGTTCTTCAAACACCTCTTGTGTACTTGGGTGTGAAATGGCTTAAAAGGTGAGGTACAATTTAAGTCACATGCAACACACTCCTTTTGCTTTTCAAAAACCCGCAGACCGTCCGTTTCTTTTTACGAGTTTCGTTTCCACAATTGATGGAAAAATTATCGTCAAAGATAAAGGGTACTGGCCCATAGGAAGCAAAGAAGATTATGAGTATTTTACCTGGCTTCGAGCTCATGCGGATGCCATCGTGGACGCAAAAAACACTGCTCTTCAATTTGGGAAATATACTATTCGAACGATACATGACGAACTGTTTCAATCTTTTCAAAAGGAGCTGGGGAAATCCAAAAAGCCAGAATTTATCGTCCTTACATCGAATCCGGATGAAGAGCTTGCGGGAAAATTGCAGAACGATCACGGCTACAAGCCAACAATTTTGACAGTTGAAGGTGCGACCATTGAAAAGGCGGTTAGTGAGAATTTTAATATTGTCAACTGTCATCCTGAGGTGCAACCGAAGGATCCAAACATAAACATGGATTCTTCGCATACGCTCAGAATGACAAAAAAAAGAGTTGAAATACAAGATCTCATTAACTATCTCAACTCCAAAGGACACAAGAATGTGTTTATCGATGGTGGACCCACACTGATCGCGCAATTACTTCAAGCAGAGGTACTTGATGAGATTCATCTGACCATTGCCCCCAAAGTATTTGGTTCCACACCAGGTAAATCGCTCACGATGGCAGAAGGAATTCTCTTTCCTCCAGAATCGGTACCACAATTTAAGCTTCGAACGGTTAATCAGCTAGGCGATGAGGTGGTGTTGAGGTATGGGAAGTAATGTCACACCCACGCCTCGCACAGCATTTTGAACGGGCATGAATCACACCAGACTCCAACTCGGGGAGTAAACACGCCCTCTTGAATCTCTTTTGCAACCTCACTCACATACGCACTTACCTTTTGAATATCACCCTCAGTTTTTTGTACGGTGATTTTTTCTCGTCCCTGCAGGTAATAAAATGAAAGGTGGATTTTCGCTATCGGTTTTGCGTAGAGTCCTGGATCATGAGCAGCCATAGCATAAATGGCCAGCTGCATATCTTTTTTGAGTTTTTTTTCATCAGGCTTCTTCCCCGTTTTATAATCGATAATCTCAATTTCGCCATCTGCTTTCTGGTCTACACGGTCAATTTTCCCTGTCAAAAATACGGTCGAACCTATCCTGATTTTGAATCCCTTTTCAAGATCCAAAATGTCAATTTCTGGGGAATGAAATGAATGGTAGTAATTTTCCAAGAGTTGCTTTGCTTCTTCTTTCGTGTAATTTGCTTGGGAGCGTGAGCCATACCCCACGGGAATCCAAGAAGTTTCAAGAAGTGCAAACATACGGTCCAAGCCAAGCGTTCGATCATGCATAAACTCCTGATAAAACTTCTGCAGGACAATATGCAACGAATTTCCCAAAGATAGCTGAGCGGCGGGTGGAGTAGGTATTTTGAGGACATGTTGATACTTGTATTTGAGCGGGCATAGTTCATACGTATTCATCTGTGAGTAGGAAAGAGTTTTGAGCTCATGGGGGACGGGGATAGGTGCCTCTTCAGGATGTTTTTTAAAGTCAAAGATGGAGAGCTGTTCTTTTCCTTCCGTATTGATTTGTGTCGCACGAGATACGGCATCCTCCCCCATTGATTCTGCGACAAAAGGGGATATCTTATGAGGTCGTACTCCTTCACCATAAAACTCTGAAGCGGTGAGAAATACACGATCCTTTGCCCGGGTGAGACCCACATAAAACAATCGACGCTCTTCAAGAATGTGCGGGTCTTGAGTAGGAAGTGATTCTTTTATCAAATCTTCAGGGATCGGAATTTGTTCCCGTCTTCGGTTTGTGGGAAAACGACCTTTAATCAAATGAGGCAAAAATACCACAGGAAACTCCAATCCTTTTGCGCCATGCACGGTAAGAATATTAACCGCATTAGAGAGCGTTGCGTCAGTATCTGCAGATAGGGGAGACTCCCCCACCTCAAGACTCATATCGAGGTATTCCACCGCACCTCGCACACTCGCATCTTCAAGCTCATTTTCAAGGCTTTTCAGTTTATTAAAAAAGCGCGTGATATTGAGAACCGTCTTTTCATCTCGATCAGGATCTTTTGCTCCGAGCTGTTTCAAATAACCAGAGTCGTCTAAAAATTGATACAAGATTTGTGCCGCTGAATCTGACTTCACTTTATTCAAATGGTCTTTGATCATTGTCATGATTTCAGCCAGCTTTTCTATCGTTTCATCCCGAAGAAGGGGAAGGTGCTCTCGATAGCTTTCGTAGGAATCTCGATACCATTCGTCATACCGAAATGAGAGCGCGGCTTCAAGAGATTGAAAAAAGGAAAGAGACGCTTTTTTAGTAAAAGCAAAAAGAAGGGCCACGTCTTGTTGATCTATTTCAAACAGATTCATCGTAAGGACGCGATACAAAGAAACAGTATCATTCAAATCCACTAGGACCTTCAGGTAACAAATGAGGTCTTTGATCTCCGGTTGTTTGAAAAGGGTTCCTGGTCCCACAAATTGGTAGGGAATTCCTGTGTATCTCAAGGCGTTCATGATTGACTCCGCGTGATTGTTTGCACGGACTAAAATCGCAAAATCTGAAAGCTCATATCCTTTTGTTTTGACCAGAGTTTGAATCTTATTAGCTATCCAATCGGCTTCACGGTCCCCATGCCGGAAAAATTCAAATTTTACCGCATGAGCTTCCTGTTTCGCGTGACTTTTCAGTTCCTTGGAAATGCCGAGCTTGACTTCAAGAGTGTCAGGATCATTATGTTTGATGAGTTGATATGCGTGATCTAACACTGCTTGATTCGAGCGATAATTATCATTGAGAGTAATCTGTTTTGCTTTAGGGTAATCCTCCATGAAGTTTAAGATGTTTGAAACGGATGCCCCACGAAATTTGTAGATCGCTTGAGAGTCATCCCCCACCACAGTTAATTGAGGATTGTTTTGGGGAGGGCAGAGGAGTTTGATGAGCTCATATTGTGCGATATTGGTGTCTTGGAATTCGTCCACCAAAACGACCTTAAACTTTGTTTGATACTGCTTGAGTACGCTCGGTCTTTCTCGATACAGTTTGAGGAGATAATAGATCAGATCATCAAAATCCATCACATCATGTTGTTGTTTTAGTTTTTGAAATGAAGAATATGCGTAAGATAGTTCTTTCAGTTGTGCAATCTCGTCAACAGTTTCGCTGAGGATTGTCATTCCGGACTTGATCCGGAATCTATCATTAACTGGATCCTGAATCCTGCCTGCCGGCAGGCAGGCAAGTTCAGGATGACTAGGTTGTATATCGGAAGACTTGGCAACCCAATTCTCATACTCTTCCGGACTGATATCTTCATCATGAAGTCTTGAAAAATGGTGAAGTAAACCCTCGAGAAACTTGTGAGGATTGGTCATGGGGCGGAAATAATCGAGCTTGAGTGAAAAGATGTTTTTTTTGAGAAACATGATGGACTGTGCAGGCGTCATGAGTTCGTAGGCCGGATTTAAACCGAGATGAAAAATGTCATCCTTCAAAACTTCATCTGCAAATGCGTGAAAGGTGGAGATCCACATGCGAGTATATCCGTATGGCATCGCAAGGTCCACGCGCTCCTGCATTTCATATGCGGCTTTTTCAGTGAATGTAAGACAGAGGATTTCGTCGGGCTTAATATGACCATCCTTAATAAGTAGCTTGATCTTTTCGACAAGAGTTGTCGTTTTTCCCGTTCCAGCACCCGCAACTACAAGTAGTGGGCCTTTATTATATTCTATAGCTTGTTTTTGTGAAGGATTGAGAATGGGGTCATCCGCCGTCATAGTGAGGACATTGTAGCATGAAAAATAAGTGGCAATTCTCCCTTGACTTTTCAAATGTTCCTTTATATGATTGCATTACACAGGAATTCCTCTTGTGTTTTCTGTGGTATCGTCTATAATATTTTTTCGGCGAGTACGTACATTTTATCAATCATTACTTATTTTAGCTAAACACATATGGCAACAGCAGCTTTTCAGAGGACCAAACCCCATCTTAATATTGGTACCATCGGTCACGTAGATCATGGAAAAACCACCACAACATCTGCAATTCATTACGTTCTTTCAAAAAAAGGCTTAGCAAAAGCCATGAAATATGAGGAAATTGATAAAGCTCCTGAGGAAAAAGCACGCGGAGTCACCATCAATATCCATCATTCAGAATACGAAACAGAAAAAAGACACTATGCACACATTGATGCACCAGGTCATGCTGATTACATCAAAAACATGATCACCGGAGCTGCTCAAATGGACGGAGCAATCCTCGTCGTTTCCGCACCCGATGGTCCTATGCCTCAAACTCGAGAACACATTCTTCTTGCTCGACAAGTAAATGTGCCTGCTATCGTTGTCTACCTCAACAAAGTGGACATGGTACAAGATGCAGAAATCATTGACCTTGTGGAAATGGAAGTTCGCGATCTTCTCAAGAAATATGAATATCCTGGAGATGAAGTACCTGTCATTCGTGGTTCTTCACTCAAGGCTCTTGAAGATGATCCCGCAAGTATCAAAGCAATTGAAGACCTCATGAAAGCAGCGGATGATTACATCCCTGAACCTGTCCGAGACACTGATAAACCATTCCTTATGCCAGTTGAAGACGTCTTCACCATCCAAGGCCGAGGAACAGTGGTTACTGGAAGAGTTGAAAGAGGAATCCTTAAAGTAAACGAAGAAGTCGAACTTGTCGGAATCCGAGCTACCACCAAATCAGTTGTTACCGGAATCGAAATGTTCCGCAAAACACTTGATGAGGCACGAGCAGGAGATAACACAGGACTCCTTCTTCGAGGAATCGAAAAAGAAGATGTGGAACGCGGTCAAGTTATCGCAAAGCCAGGTACCGTCAATCCTCACACTGAATTCGAAGCACAAATTTACGTCTTGAAGAAAGAAGAAGGTGGTCGACACACCCCATTCTTCAAAGGATATCGACCTCAGTTTTACATCAGAACAACTGATGTAACCGGAGAAGTATTCCTTCCTGAAGGTGTAGAAATGGTTATGCCTGGAGACAACATTAAAATCAGTGCAAAACTCATTAATCCAATCGCACTTGAAGAAGGTTTGAAGTTTGCGATCCGTGAAGGCGGACACACCGTGGGGGCTGGAGCAGTCACCAAGGTGATAAAATAATCGAACATTACCGATGAGGCGCCCGTGAATCGGGCGCCTCACCACTTAATTGCACATTTACATATGCCCAAAGGAAGAATACGAATACGCTTAAAATCTTACGATCATAGACTGATCGATGAGACATGTCAGAAACTTGTTGACACTGCGGTGAAAACGGGTGCGTCCATCTTAGGACCAATCCCGCTTCCCACCAATAAAGAAACTTATGTGGTCAACAAATCTCCTTTTACTGATAAAGATGCGCGTGAACACTTTGGGATGAAAATTCATAAGCGTTTACTTGATATCGTGAACCCCACCAACCAGACCATTGATTCATTAATGCATCTTGAATTGCCTGCAGGAGTCGAAGTAGCAGTCAAAATGTAAGAATTCATCAATGCAGGTTGCAGTTGCGGGCTCCTTAGGTTATAATTGGTGCTCACAATGATTTTTGAAATGGTTAGTAAGAAGTATTTATATTTCTAATTTAACCAGATTGAAGCCTTAAAACAGGCCCCAATCTGGGGTCTTTTTTTATTTTTAAGATAATTTAATTCACATAACACAACAATGGCAGGCTTTATCATCGGAGAAAAAGTAGGACAATCAAGGATATATTCAGAAGCAGGACAAGCTATCCCCGTGAGTACAATTCACACTGCACCTTGTTATCTTGTGGGTATTAAAACACTTGAAAAAGATGGATATTCAGCAATTAAACTCGGATATGGTCTTGCGAAGCGAGTTGCAAAACCTCTTCAAGGTGAATTAAAAAAAGCCGGCATTACTCTCCCCCTTCGTTTTATCACAGAAATTCGTATTGATATGAAGAAAAGTAGTATTACCTTTCTCACCGAACCTGCCTCACAAGGTGTTCAATTAGGAGAAACGCAAGTATTGGTTGGTTCTGAAGTAAAACCGGAAATGCTTTTTCAAGTAGGCCAAAATGTACATGCCTCAGGAATTTCAAACGGAAAAGGTTTTCGAAGTGGTGTACAAAGATATAACTTCCGTGGAGGACCAAAAACTCATGGACAGTCAGACAGACATCGAGCTCCCGGATCTATCGGAGCAACCACAACGCCTGGTCGTGTATTTAAAGGACAGAAAATGGCAGGTCAAATGGGAAAAGATCGAGTCACTATTCAAAACCTCAAGGTAATGGGCTTTACTGAAGAAAGCATCCTTATCAGTGGCCTTATTCCCGGATCAAAAGGAACTCGTATAGAAGTTCGAACAGATGATCTATCCTAAGTTTGCCTCTAGATTTATTATGAAAAATCCTACTCCTAAAAAAACAACGACAAAAAAGAGCATCGCTAAGAATACTTCTCTTGAAGCTCAAGTGTATTCGCTTGAAGGCGCCGTTACGGGAACAACTCCATTGAACGAAGAAGTATTTGGTCAAAAGCCCAACGAAGCTCTTTTGGCACAATATGTTCGCGTGTATCTGCACAATCAAAGACAAGGAAACGCTAGCGCGAAAACCCGAGCTGAAGTTGCCGGTACTACTAAAAAAATATATAAACAAAAAGGAACAGGAAGAGCTCGTCACGCATCAGATAAAGCAAACTTATTTCGTGGGGGTGGTGCCACATTCGGCCCTATTAAACGAGATTTTCAAATGGCAATGAATGCCAAGCAAAAAAGAAAAGCATTATACGTAGCCCTCTCTCAAAAAAGAGAGTTGGGAACTGTTAAGGTCTTAGATGCAACAACAATTGCGGAAAAACCTAAAACAAAAGTCATCGTTACTGCTCTTTCACACATGACCAATGCAAAAAAATCGCTATTTGTTCTTTCAAAAGTAGATTCATCCTCGTTTGTTCGCTCAGCTCGCAACATTCAAGGAGTCGAGATTGCCCAAGCGCACACGCTCAATGCGTACCAAGTGCTCAATACCCGAGAAATCATTTTTGTGAATGATGCACTCGAAACATTTGTTTCTCATTTTATTACGACATGAACATTTCTCAAATCATCAAACATCCGGTAATCACTGAAAAAACCACTGAAGCAGCACAACACAAAGTGTATGCATTTGAAGTGCACGAAGATGCAAACAAACATCAAATATCCGAAACGGTAGAACAACTATTTAAAGTGAAAGTTGCTTCTGTGCGGATCAGCATTCGTAAAGGAAAAGAGAAGCGCGTAGGAAGAAGAATGAAGACAGCTATGTTGCCTGATCGAAAAATTGCATATGTATATTTGAAAGAAGGAACTATTGATTTATTTCCTCAAGGCTAAATGGATAGCCCCACTAACTTATGACATATTTACACTCATCTCAAAAACCTGAAAAAAAACTGACTGAAATCCTGAAGAAACATTCGGGAAGAGATTCGAGTGGAACCATTTCAGTTCGTCATCAAGGTGGAAGACAAAAAAGAATGTATCGAATCATTGATTTCAAACGCGACAAAAGAGATATTCAAGGAGTTGTAGAACGAGTTGAATATGATCCCAATAGAAACGCACATATTGCTCTCGTCAGATATACAGATGGGGAAACGAGATATATTTTGCATCCAGCAAAACTAGAAATTGGAAGTAATGTCATAGCATCGGAAAAAGCTGAAATCACCCTCGGGAATGCACTTCCTCTTGCGGTAATCCCAGTCGGCGTAGAGGTTCACAATGTAGAACTCTATCCCAATCAAGGTGGAGTTATGATTCGAGGAGCGGGAACATTTGGATCGGTAGTTGCTAAAGATGGTCAATACGTCCATGTCAAACTCTCTTCAGGAGAGTTGAGAAAGTTTCATTTGGGATGTTGGGCCACCGTGGGAAGAGTCGGAAATATTGAACACAAAGATGAAATTATTGGAAAAGCAGGCCGAAAGATTTTGATGGGAATTCGCCCAACCGTTCGAGGAACTGCTCAAAACCCAAGATCACATCCTCACGGAGGAGGAGAAGGACGAAGCGGAGAAGGAATGCATGCAAAAACTCCTTGGGGAAAACCAGCTCGAGGTAATCGAACTCGTGCGAAAAAGAACTGGAGTAATAAATTAATTGTTTCGAGAAGGAAATAATATCATGGTACCGACAACGTATTTAAAAAATGTGAAGCTTACGCCCAAAAAATTGCGCATGCTTCGAGACACTATTGTGCAAATGAAACCTCAAGCCGCACTTGATTATTTGCTCTATACCCCTTCGAAGTCAGCACGCATGTTTTATAAGATCATTCACTCGGCAATAAGTAATGCAACCCTAGCTTTAAAAGTGACCCCTGATATGCTACAATTTAAGCTTTTGACAATAGAAGAAGGGCAGAAGCTGAAGCGATTTAATGCTGGTTCAAAAGGAATGGCAAAACCATTTGTTCGCCGTACTTCACACGTAAAAATTATTCTGGAAGAAGCATTGGTTAAAGAAGTCAAAAAAGTCAAACGTGTCGACGATACAAAAAAAAGTACACCAAAACGTACAAAAGATGTCGTTGCAAAAGATACAGTCAAAAAAGAAGTAAAAAAGATTAAGAAAACAGTTACAAAAGCAAAAAAAGCATAATTTATTAATTAGCACACTATTTAATGGGTCAAAAGGTACATCCACATGGGCTACGATTAGGACCAGTATATAATTGGTCTTCGCGCTGGTTTTTTACTGATAAAAAAACCTATCGTAAAGCAATTCTTGAAGATAGTCGCATTCGAGAAGAACTTCTGCAGAAGTATAGTTTTGCGGGAGTAACCGATGTGTTTATCGAACGTGCTATCAAAAAAATTACCGTTATTGTGTATTCAGTGAAGCCAGGAATGATTATTGGACGAGGAGGAAAAGGTTTAGAAGATGTGAAAAAAGTAATTGTCTCTCATCTGAAGACCTATCAAGAAGATAAAAAAACAAGAAAAGAAAGTAAAATCGATCTCAAAATCGAACCAGTTAAAAAACCATACGGAAACGCATACTATGTCGGTCAATTAATTGCTGAAAAATTGTGTCGAAGTCTTCCTCACCGAGCAGTCGTCCATAGTACGATGACGAGAGTGATGGAGACCGGAGCAAAGGGAGTGAAAATACAACTCGGAGGACGTATAAACGGAGCAGAAATTTCACGCAGAGAAAAATACTTTCAAGGAAGTATTCCCACATCGACAATTAAAGAGCGAGTACATTTTGCGAAGTATCCCGCACTCACAAAGTCAGGATACATCGGTGTAAAAGTTTGGATCTGTGAACAGTCATAATCGAAGATTACTCATATGTTAGCCCCAAAACGACAAAAATATAGAAAGCAGTTTCGAGGAACGTGGCGAAGAATTGCAACCAAAGGAGATACGCTCAACTTTGGAAGCTTCGGGCTGAAAACTCTTGATCCCGGTTGGATCAAAGATAGACAGATCGAAGCAGTACGCGTAGTTCTCGCTCGAGCGACTCGAAAAGAGGGTCGATTTTGGATTCGTATTTTTCCTGATAAACCCTATACGAAAAAGCCACCCGAGGTAACGATGGGTGCAGGAAAAGGAGATGTTGCGTACTTTGTTGCATCGGTATCTCCAGGACGAGTGCTTTTTGAACTCGACGGATTTGATGAAAAAGCAGCAAAGCTTATTCTGAGAAACGCAGCAGCAAAGTTATCGGTCAATACAAAAGTTGTAGCAAAATAATGACAAAATTAGCAAATCAATATAAATCACAAAGTGTCGGAGAACTTGAAAAGTCCTTGAAAGAGATCAAGCTCGAGATTGCAAAACTGAGTATTGAAAGAAAAGTGAAACCACAAAAAAACTCGAATAATATCGGAGGCCTGAAGAAAAAAATTGCCGTAGTTCGAACACTGATTCGTCAAAATCAATTAGGAATTCAATCAAAAAAACAAGCATGAACAAGACATTTACCGGAGTAGTTATTTCAGACAAAATGACCAAAACGATAGTGGTCAAGATCGAAAGGAAAACAAGACATCCTTTATATCAAAAAGTTATGACATCACACAAAAAACTTAAAGCCCGAAATGAAATAGAGGGAATAAAAGTGGGAGATATGGTAAAAATACAAGAAACTCGTCCCCTTTCCAAAGAGGTTCGATTTCAGGTAGTAGAAAAAATTATTGAAACGATTTCATAACGATTATTAATTAGGAAAGACACATGGTACAGTTACGATCAATGCTCAATGTTGCGGACAACTCAGGTGCTAAGATAATCCAGCTCATTGGCATACCCAAAAAAGGGAACAGAAAGATTGCCTACTTGGGTGAGATCTTCACTGGCGTGGTCAAAAAAGCGGCTCCCTACGGACAAGTAAAAAATGGTGAGATCGTACGGGCCGTCATTGTGCGAACCCGAAAAGAAGTGAAACGCGAAGATGGAAGTTACATCAGATTCGATGAAAATGCTTGCGTAGTGCTTGCAGGAAATGATGTAACTGATCCCAAAGGTACTCGCATATTCGGCCCCATTGGAAAAGAGTTAAAAGATAAAGGATTTAATAAAATCGCAAGTTTAGCTGAAGAGATCTATTAAGATTATTTCTGGCATATGAAAATCATTAAAGGAGATACGGTACAAATCATCACAGGAAAAGATAAGGGTAGAACAGGTAAAGTGGAACGCGTATATCCAAAATCTGAAAAAATCCTAGTAGAAAATATTAATATGGTGAAAAAAGCAGTACGAAAGTCTGAACAAATGCCACAAGGTGGTATAATCGATATCCCAAGACCAATGCATGTTTCTAATGTCATGGTGATTGATCCCAAGACAAAAAAACCCGCACGAGTAGGATATGAAGTAAAAGATGGAAAAAAGACACGCATATTTAAGAAGTCCAAGATATCAGTTGCGAAACAGAAATGACAGCCTTACAAGATTTATACCAGAAAGAAATAAAAACAACGCTCAAAAAAGAGTTCGGGATTACGAATGATTTTGCGTTGCCACGTATCATGAAAATTGTGGTGAATGTGGGAGCTGGTGAAGCAGTTGCAAATAAGAAAGTGATCGCACTGGTGCAAGAACAGCTTGAACGAATCACGGGACAAAAAACGGTGATAACAAAAGCTCGAAAATCTATATCCGCATACAAGATTCGCATCGGACTCCCCATTGGAGTAAAAGTTACTTTACGCGGCAAAAAAATGCAGTACTTTTTTGAAAAATTAGTCAAGATCGTTCTACCTCGTTTGAGAGATTTTCGAGGAATCGCACAAACTGCGGTTGACGGACATGGAAATCTTAATCTTGGATTTACCGAGCAAACGATCTTTCCTGAGATAGAATATGATAAGATCGATAAATTGCGAGGACTCGAAGTGACCGTTGTCACAAGTACCAAAAATCGTGAACACGGAAAAAGACTATTTGAGTTATATGGTATTCCGTTTCACAATTAATACACTTTATGGCAAAAACATCAGATGAAGTAAAATTTCAACATAAGCAAAAATTTTCAGTAAGAAACGTGAATAGATGTCCTCTTTGTGGACGTGCACGCGGATACATCAGAAGATTTGGATTATGTAGACTTTGCTTCCGTGAGAAAGCATTGAAAGGTGAAATTCCCGGAGTTAAAAAAATTTCTTGGTAACGTATGAGTCGATCA
Organism: uncultured bacterium; assembly: GCA_937914905.1. Classification (GTDB taxonomy): domain Bacteria; phylum Patescibacteriota; class Microgenomatia; order UBA1406; family GWC2-37-13; genus UBA1450. The sequence continues at coordinate 2,191 of CALESU010000213.1, read as the reverse complement.
GCTAAAAAAGGCCCTTATATAGACGAAAAATTGCATTTGAAAGTTCAAAAGCAAAAAGATTCTGGAGAACGAAGACCCATTAAAACATGGGCAAGATCTTCACAAATTCATCCTGATTTTGTGGGACACAGATTTGATATCCATAATGGAAAAAAATTTATCGAGCTTTTTGTTTCTGAAGGAATGGTAGGACATCGCTTAGGCGAATTTGCTCCTACGAGAACATTTAAGGGTCACGGAAAAGTTACCAAGAGAACAGCAGAAAAGACCTAATACGAGTTAAACCATGTTATTGTAAATTATCACTGAAACTATATGTCTGTAATCGACCTTATCATTCGCATCAAGAACGGATACCTCGCTAAACGAGAGGAGATTCATGTCCCCTTTTCAAAGTTTAGAGAATCAGTACTCCGAAAACTTGTTGATCTGGGCTATGTAACGGAGTATCAGATTTATGGCGAATCGATCAAGCATATGGTTGTCAAGCTCAAATACGAAAGTGGCGTACCCGCAATGACCGATGTTCGTATTTGGTCCACATCAGGACGTCGTATGTACAAGCCTTACAAAGAATTATCATCAGTCAAGGGAGGAATGGGACACGCAATCATTTCCTCATCAAAAGGTATTGTCACAGATAGAGAAGCAAAGAAGTCACAAGTAGGTGGTGAATTACTATTTTATATTTGGTAAGATGTCAAAAATTGGACAGAAACCGGTTTCGATCCCCACAGGCGTACAAGTAACCATAAACACACTATCAGTTGTGGTAACTGGACCTAAGGGTACCCTTACTGTTGAGTATCCGCATTTTATTACGGTTGCACAAGAAGGAGCCGAACTAATGGTTACTCGAAAAACAGATGCCAAGAGACAAAAAGCTTCTCATGGATTGTATCGAAGTATCATCGCAAACGCAGTTAAAGGAGTTACTGAAGGATGGTCAAAAAGACTCGAAGTTGTAGGAACTGGGTACAACGGAAAAATACAAGGAAGAGATTTGAATATGAAACTAGGATTTTCTCATCCCGCTATTTTCAAATGTCCTGAAGGAATTCAGTTTGCTATGGAAGGAAATACTATTATTATAGTGTCAGGGATTGATAAACAAAAAGTAGGAGAAGTTGCTCAACAGATCAAAATCCTCCGAAAACCAGACCCATACAAAGGAAAAGGAATTCGTGATGAAGGTCAAATTATCAAATTGAAGCCTGGTAAGAAAGCAAAAACAGCATAAGCCAAGACGGTTATTAATACTTGAAGCATCATGTCAAACAAACTAATACAACGAAAATATCGAAGAAAACAACGAGTGAGCGCCAATATTCATGGTACTGCAGAAAGGCCACGAATTTCTGTACATCGATCAAACGCATATATTTATGCGCAGGTCATTGATGATGTTGCTCAAAAGACTCTTGTTGCCCAGGATGTAAAAGGTATAAAACCAGCTTCTCAGGGAACAAAGATCGTGCAAGCTAAAGCAGTTGGAGTGTCACTTGCTCAAAAAATGAAAGCTGCAGGGATCACCGTTGCCGTATTTGATCGTGGACGATTTGCATACAATGGAAGAGTTAAAGCACTTGCCGAAGGAATTCGTGAAGGCGGAATACAGGTATAATTATTTGCATTTACAGTTATTATGTCAAAATTTAACGGAAGAAACCAGGAAGAAAAAGAATTTGAAGAGCGGGTTTTAGTTATCCGCAGAGTTTCAAAAAAGACGACGGGTGGAAATTATGTTTCTTTCTCGGCATTGGTTGCAATTGGAGACAGAAAAGGTCGAGTTGGAATTGGTTTAGGGAGAGGTCTTGAAGTTCCTCCTGCAATCCAAAAAGCAATTACTCAAGCAAAAAAGAATTTGGTTACATTACCCATTTTTAATGACACGCTTCCTCATGAAATCATGATGAAGTACAAATCATCCCGCCTTCTTCTCAAGCCCGCTCCTCCCGGAACTGGTTTGAAAGTAGGTGGAGTAGTGCGAGCAGTACTTGATATCGCAGGAGTAAATAATGCTTCTGGAAAGATTATCGGAACCCGAAATCAAATCACCAACGCATACGCAGTTATTCGAGCTATTAAGTTGTTAAAACCTCGCATTGTAGTCCAAAAAGATGGTTCTAAGCCTGAAGATAAAGGTAAAAAAGCAGCTGAAGCGCCGGCGAAAGTAGCACCCAAAAAAGAG